>CAXMTO010000191.1:0-6749 GCA_964196355.1 uncultured Myxococcota bacterium | reverse complement strand
GGCTCAACCCGCCGGAACAGATGTTCGCTATGAACCGGAGTTTGAACAGCTCCAGGCTGAGATTGATAAGCTTTCACTGCCGTCGGCCACAACGGCAGTGGACTGGCCAAAAGTAAAGACTCTCTCATCAGACATCCTCAGGACAAAAAGCAAAGATCTGCTGGTTGCAAGTTATCTGGTCATTGCCGAAATACGTGTTAATAAACTGGAGGGATTGGCATCGGGTCTATCGATTTTTGCCGGTCTGCTTGAAAGCTACTGGGAGTCACTGTTCCCTTCCCAAAAGAGAATGCGGGGCCGTATTGCGGCTATTACCTGGCTGCTTGAAAAATGTGAATCAGCCTTCGAAGATATACAGGGAGATCCGGTCAATCCTGATTTTGTTCTCGGCTTACGTGAGGAGGTGCATAAAATTGACTCTTTACTCCAGGAATACCTTGATGATGCTCCATTACTCAGGCCCCTGGAGCGGATTATTGAAGAGCTGCCCATCGAAGAAAGTGTTGAATCACAAGATCTCTCTTCTCCGCCTGTGGAAAAAATTGAAAAAAAAGCAGAAACTGAAGAATTCAGAGAGGATAAATCAGTTCAACCCAGGGCAGATACCATTCGAGTCGATCCTGCACCTGTTGTTTCTTCCGGCGATACCGTTTCTGTTGCCGAAATGGAGAGAATTGTAAGGGGAGCCTTTCAGACAGTCAGGCAGGCGGCTGATTTTTATTTTGACAAAGATTTGTCCAATTCGCGGGGATACCGTTGCAGAAGGATAGCAGGATGGACTATGATCCAGGGATTACCACCGGCAACCAGTGGTCAGACCCAGGTACCTCCACCCGGCGAACTGGAAGAGATCAGAAAAAAACTTCAGGAGCTGCGTTCTCTTGAAAAATGGCAGGAGTTGTTGAAAGAATCCGAACAAAGACTGCATGGGTCGCTATTGTGGCTCGATCTGAACCGATTAAGTGCCGAATGCCTTATGGGATTGGGAACACAGTATCAGGAGGCACATGACGCAGTATGCCAGGAAACGGCTTTTCTGCTCACACGGTTACCCGGCCTTGAGAAACTGACGTTTGCAGATGGATCGCCTTTTGCTGACGCAGAAACAAAACAATGGCTTGAAAGCATTAAATCCGGCTCTGAAATAACACTGCAGACTCCTGCTTCGCAGGCAGGACAGTCGAGTGAATATATGGATGGTGTTCTGGAACGAGCGCAGAGCATGGCGGCCGCCAAAAAAGTGGGTGAGGCTGCAAATTTATTAAGGGATGAAATGCAGCGAAGCTCAAGTGGACATGAGCGCCTGCTCTGGCGGTTAGGTCTGTCTCAGCTATTGATAAATTATCGGCATGGCAAACTCGCACTGCCCCACATGGATGAGGTTGTCCGGGATATTGAATCCTATAAAATTGAACAATGGGACCCCGCACTCGCAACATATGCTCTCAGAATCGTCTGGATGTGTTATAAAAGTAATAAATTAACCAGGGATCGATCCGAAGATATTCTTGCAAGGATAGCAAAACTCGATCCTGTTGAAGCGATGCAGCTTGATAAATAGGAGTTTGAAAGCACGGGGCATTAGAGCCCGTGAATAAAGGAAAAACATACTGATCCAGCGTAAAGCGAAATTTGATTTTTTGTAGAAAGAGAGCAATTAAACATAAAGGAGGAAGATATGGCGAAAGAAGCATCAGTTGCACCGAGGGAACGTGTTAATATTGTCTATCGTCCAGCGACGGGTGACGCCCAGGAAGAAATAGAACTTCCTCTGAAGTTGTTAGTAGTCGGTGATTTCACTGGTAAAACCGATGAGCGGATGCTTGAGGACAGAGAGCCTATTAATATTGATAAAGATAATTTCAATGAGGTATTAAAAGGACAGGAACTTGACCTGACGCTGACTGTACCTAATAAGCTGTCAGAGGACCCGGAAGATGAGATGGGGGTCAATTTGAGCTTTGGATCGCTTAAGGATTTCGGTCCTGAATCCGTCGCAGAGCAAACGCCTGAGCTCAAAAAACTGCTTGAATTGAGAAAAGCACTGGGCTCGCTCAAAGGCCCACTCAGCAATGTGCCGGAATTTAGAAAAAAAATCCAGGCGCTTGTCAAGGATGAAGAGGCTCGAGGAAAGCTGCTTAAAGAACTTGGTGTTGACGAAAACAAAGGGTAGAGGAGAGGTGAGTTTATGGCGGATGAACAAAAACAGACACTTGATGCAGCACCGGAAACGGTTGAAGAGTTTTCGATATTAGATGAGGTGGTTAATGCCACTAAACTTCAACCGGCCGATGAGGCTTATGATCTAACAAAGCGCGGAGTTGAAGCATTGATCGCCCAGCTTATAGAGCCGGGCCGCCCGATGCCTAAAATCTCAAAGGCCGTTGTTGATGAGATGATTGCCGAAATTGACAAAAAACTGAGTTTGCAGCTTGATGCGATCCTGCACCATCCTGAAGTACAGAAGCTTGAATCGGCGTGGCGATCAGTTAAATATCTCGTCGATAACACTGACTTTCGTGAGAATATCAAGCTGGAAATCCTCAATGTGAGCAAAGAAGACCTGCTGGAGGATTTTGAGGATGCGCCTGAGATTGTAAAGTCCGGCTTGTATAAAACTGCCTACACTGCAGAGTACGGACAATTTGGTGGACAGCCGTATGGAGCGATAGTCGGCAACTATTCATTCGGGCCCGGCCCACAGGACATAAAGCTGCTGCAGAATCTTGCAAGTGTTGGAGCAATGTCCCATGCGCCGTTTTTTGCAGCTGCGAGTGAGGAGATGTTCGGCATTGAGGATTTCAGTGAATTGCCGAACCTGAAAGATCTTAAATCGATATTTGAGGGTCCTCAGTACACTAAATGGCAGTCATTCAGAGAGAGTGAAGATGCCAGATACGTTGGGCTCACTACTCCGCGGTTTCTACTTCGGCTGCCTTATGGTCCTGATACCCAACCCGTAAAGGCTTTCAATTACGAAGAGAACGTGCATGCTGATCATAACGATTATCTCTGGGGAAACGCCGTTTTTCCCTTTGCGTCTCGATTAACGGATAGTTTTGCCAAGTATCGATGGTGTGCCAACATTATTGGCCCCAAAGGGGGAGGCGCAGTCGAAGACCTGCCATTGCATCAGTATGAGTCGATGGGAGCAATTCAGACAAAGATCCCGACAGAAGTTCTGGTTTCTGAACGAAGGGAATTTGAGCTGGCTGAGGAAGGTTTTATTGCACTCACCATGAGAAAAGGAAGTGATAATGCGGCCTTCTTTTCTGCAAATTCGGTCCAGAAACCAAAATTTTTCGGTATCAGCAAAGAAGGCAAAGAAGCCGAGTTGAACTATAAACTAGGTTTACAGTTGCCCTACATGATGGTGGCGAACCGGCTGGCCCACTACCTCAAAGTTATCCAGAGGGAAAACATCGGTACCTGGAAAGAACGGGGGGACCTGGAGAGAGAGCTCAATACCTGGATTACCCAGTATGTTGCCAATATGGACAACCCGGCCCCTGAAGTCAGGAGCCGCCGACCGCTTCGTGCTGCACAAGTTACGGTTGAAGATGTGGAAGGTGAGCCTGGCTGGTACAAGGTTGGCCTGAAAGTGAGGCCACATTTCAAATATATGGGCGCATTCTTTACTTTGTCACTGGTAGGTAAACTTGACAAAGAATAGTAAGTAATAGCAAGGTTCGATGGGGGAGCTGCATGGCGTGAGCAGGCAGTTGCACGGCCTGATCATACAGTAAACACGTTTCATTTCTGGAGGAGGAAGAACCATGGCAATGACAGTTCATTTATCACTGAAGGCGAACGGAGAAGATATTAGTGGTGACTCGACCATTACTTCCATGGAAAGGGAAGACACTATTGAGTGTCTTTCTTTTCATGACTCTGTTCGTACGGCTAGAGAAGCTTCAACCGGGATGGCTACAGGTGATAGATCTTACGAACCTATTAAGATTAGCAAACGCATAGATAAAAGTTCCCCGTTGTTGGCAAAAGCTTTATGTAATAATGAAGTGGCAGAAGGGATATTCAAATTTTTCCGGCCTAATCCTGCTGGTGACGGGACGACGGAACAATTTTTTACTATTGAATTTCAGCAAGGTCGAGTTTCTTCAATTGTCAGGAATAGCCCTGATGTGATTGACCCGGCGGCCGCTACCGCACCTGCGACTGAAGAGGTAAGTTTTGTCTTCGGTCATATTCGCTGGACCTATGAGCCAGATGGAATCGAACATATTGATGCCTGGTCTGAAAGAACATAACGGGTTAATCGTCGGTTGTTGTTAGGATAATCTCTATGCAGGAAGAGCGGCTACTACGAAGAATAATTGCATGGGAAAAGGATCCTCATCGTAGAACAAGAGAAGATCCTAAGCGCATCATTGACTCGGTCAGGGAGCATCTGCAGAGGATCCTCAATACCAGGCAGGGGAGTGTCATGATCGGTGAAGATTATGGTTTACCCGATTTTGCCGAGTTGCTTCGGGATTATCCTGATTCGCTGAGAGATTTTGAAAGATCTATCCGCATGACCATACAGAAGTATGAACCGCGTCTGAAGGTGGTGCGAGTCAAGCTTTTACCGAATGAGGAGGATCTGTTAACCTTGCGTTTCCAGGTTTCCGCCAGACTGGCAGCTCAGGAGCAAAGAGTGCCCGTCCTTCTTGAGAGTACGGTAGATCAGGATGGGAAGGTGAATATTACTTATTAGTACCTTACTCCTGAATTTCTGCAATAAAAAACAGGAAACTGAGGAATGTCTTTTAAAATTATATTGTTAAATATATCACCATGGTACTTATACCCCCTTGTGGGGTGTTAGTATTTTACTCCTGAAACCCTGTCACTCAGTTCAGTACTCCCTTGAGGAGTATAATAAACAAGAAACCGAAGAACTTCTTTTAAAATAATATACATAGTTATACTACCAAGGTTCTTATCTCGCTCGTCGGGGTTAGTGTTATTGAGATATGTTCAATCGCTATTTTCAACAGGAATTATCTTATCTGAAGGAGCTAGGAGCGGAATTCGCTGAAGCCCATCCTGCAGTTGCTCCAATGTTGAGTGGACCCTCTTCAGACCCTGATGTGGAACGCCTTCTGGAGGGGGTTGCATTCTTAACTTCCCAGATTCGCCAAAAACTCGACGATGAGTTTCCTGAAATAATTCATGAACTCATACAACTTATCTGGCCGCATTATTTACGGCCTGTCCCCTCCTGTTCGATTATTGCCTTTACTCCTAAGGCGGCCTTGAAACAGTCACTGACTGTTAAGGCCGGCATTCAGGTGGCTTCTGTTCCCGTTGAGGGTACAGTTTGCCTGTTTCAAACCTGTTATGAGACAGATATTCATCCGCTTGAGTTAACAGGCGCTGATTATATCGAACCTTCTGGAAAACCGGCGGCTATCAGAATGAAGTTCGAATTGAAGGGGCTGACACTCGCAAACTGGCAGCCGAAACGTCTGCGCTTCCATCTGGGCGGGAATTTGGGTGAAGCAACAGCTCATTATCTCCTTTTTAGAAAACATATCAAAAGGGTTGTTGTCAGGACAGAGGAAGGTGAAACTGTTCTGGTATTGGGCGTTGAGCATATTAAACCTGTCGGATTTTCAGCGTCGCAAGGAGCAATACCATATCCATCTCATTCCTTTCCTGCCTATCGGATATTGCAGGAATATTTTATATTCCCGCAAAAGTTTCTCTTCTTTGATCTGGAAGGACTTGAAAACTGGTTTTACAGCGGCACGGATAATAGGTTTGAAATCATCTTTGAGCTGTTGACAACGCCTGCAACGCGACCACGAATAAAAAAGGAAAGTTTCAACCTCTTTGCAACGCCGGTAATCAATCTGTTTCCCTTCGAGTCGGATCCGATTCGGATCGATCATCGCCAGAGTGAGTATCTGATTCGACCGTCATCGCATCACACCGATCATTTCCAGGTATATAGTATCGATGAAGTTATTGGTCATGTTCAGGGAACGGCTCAGGAGCGTAGATACAGTCATTTTAACTGTTTTGCACCAGACAATAAGCAGACACCTGTCTATCAGATATCACTAAAAAAATCTCCTGTGCGACCGGGAGCAGACAGCTATTTGCAGATTTCTTACCCCCAGGGAGGAGGTTTGCCTGTCACGGAAACACTATCGCTCAGGCTGGTGTGTACCAACGGAGACCTGCCAGAAAACCTGCGGGTTGGAGATATTTCGCAGGCGACAAGCAGCTCCCCGGAATTTGCTGATTTTACCAATATCATGCAGCCAACCCTGGGCTTTTATCCTCCGTTGGGGAATAATCTCCTCTGGCGCCTGCTTGCCCATTTGAACCTCAACCATGTTTCTCTTGCGAGTGCAGAAAATTTAAAGGCACTGCTGGGGATCTATCTGTTTTCCGATACCCGCGACCGGAGTGGGCTGCTTGCAAATCAGAAACGGATTGAAGGCATTGAGGGAATTGTTGCCAAACCGTCAAATCGGCTGGTTTCCTCTCTTATTTTAAGAGGTCAGGACATTGAAGTCAGAGCGCGGAGCGATCATTTTGGAGGCGATGGTGATTTCTATTTGTTTGGCTGCGTTCTAAACGAGTTTTTCGCATTATATTCGTCTATTAACGCCTACACCCGTTTTAGTTTGACTGATGCCTTTAAGGGAGAGTCATATCAATGGACAGCCAGGACAGGCGAACACCCGCTTATTTAAAGCAGAACCTGCTGAAAAACGGGTTTGACTACTCATTCT
>CAXMTO010000190.1:0-6819 GCA_964196355.1 uncultured Myxococcota bacterium | reverse complement strand
TAGGGTTGCAACGTCCAGCCCTGTATTTTTTCAGTTAAATAACAAACAGCCCCACCTGCAGTTACTGAAGGCAGGAGGGGCCGTAAGGACAATGATGGAATATGACCTTGGAATAGCAATTTATTAACTACCCGTTAAATGGCATCTTCTCCTCTTTCTCCCGTCCTAACTCGCATCACATCTTCTACTGGTAACACAAAAATCTTGCCGTCGCCAATCTTTCCACTATTTGCGGCCTCTCGTATGGTCTCGACTACCTTTCCCACCAACTCACTAGACACCACGAGTTCTATTTTTATTTTAGGATTAAAATCTACATTATACTCAGCCCCGCGATACATTTCTTTATGGCCTTTCTGACGACCGTACCCTTTTACTTCTGACACGGTCATGCCCATAATTCCAATATCCGTCAGAGCCTCCTTTACTGGTTCAAGCTTGAAGGGCTTGATGATTGCCTCAATTTTTTTCACAACGCCTCTCCTTTATCAGTCTTTTGTAAATTCCGGATATGCAGCCAGACCACACTCTGCAACATCTACACCTTCCAGCTCTTCTTCTTCATCTACGCGAATACCCATGATAACTTTAATGGCAAGCCATACCACAAAACTTGCCCCAAAACACCAGGTGAAAATTGAAGATATACCAATTAACTGGGCAAGAAGGGACCCTTCTGGATTAGTAAATGCCACCGCCAGAAGCCCCCATATACCACAACTCCATGAACAGAAATTGCTCCAACCGGATCATCAATTTTTGCCTTATCAATACATATTATTGCAATTACGACAATCAGCCCACCTACCGCACCAACAATCGTTGCCATAAGCGGACTTGGCGCCAGTGGCTCTGCAGTGATCGCGACCAGACCTGCGAGAGTACCTGACATGAGGCACACGAGGAGGATTCGGGGCAGACAAGGCTCCGGGGACTGGTAATGATGCACACCGTTTACTGTCAATCCTTTCCGTCAAGCAGTCGAGTAAGTATTGCAGCTGCCTTCGCTGCCCCGTCAAGATTGACGGCAACAGAAGGATTGACAGCTTTTGATAAGTTATCACAAAGAAATGACAGTATCTGATCACTGAGAATTTCAGCTTCCGGTATCACATGAATCCTGTTTCCGACCTTTTTCTGCAGTTGCTGAAGGTGGAGCTGCTGCTCATTATCACGCATAGCCCGTTCCACGACAAGAGCAGGCAGACCGGCATATAACACATCCATAAGGCTATTATAGCCTCCGTAAATCACCGCTGTTTTAGAGCGCATCAGGGCTTCACCATATCTCGGCCCAGGCTCCTCCTGGGTACAATGACAGAGCCCGGAGAACATGTCCCATATCTTTTTTTTAGCCTTTACCGAATCGCCACTACCAACGAAAAGATGCCAGTGACCATATTTTTCGTCAATAGCAGCCAGAGCATCAGCAAGCTGTTCAAGAAAACCCAAAGAGTTCTCTCCCAGCCAGGGCACAGAAACAGTGCCAGCCAATCTCGCACCACCTGCAGAGTTCACAGACATCTCACCCGTACAGTTTTCAACTTCTGCTAGTCGTGAAACATACCCACACTCTCTGGGAGGTATGCCGTACTGCTGCTTGAGATGACGGATATGAACCTCTCCCAGCACACGCCTATCTCCATACCAGAGTAAATCATGGTAATATTTTCGAAACAGGTTGCTTGCCAAATCAGATCTTGCCTGGGAAACGCCCCCAATTATGCCACGAACCCCAAGAGTCCATCGGGTTCCGATATCCCGGCTGAGCGCCAAAGCAGGAACAAGCTCCCTGTGCTTTCCCTGGGGTGTGTGATCCACCAGGACCATTCGAGGACGGTACAAACCCACCAGATGCTCAAGTTCCCTTGCTCTGAATTCTCCTAATTGGCCATCAGCAAACATCGATTTTCCGTGAATACCCGTTGATTTTCCATTCTCCACCTTCGTCTCGTAGGACGGCAGCTTCAACCAATCAAGCGGAGCCGTACCTATAAGCTCCTGAGATTGTCTGCAACCTGAAACAAAAAGCACTTTCAATTGAGGATGGAGACGTCGCAAAGCCATGCCGATAGCGATACTGCGACTAGCATGACCGAGGCCACGACCGTCGTGGGCATAGATGAGAATATCTAATCTGGAAGTTGTCATGACACCATTAATTTGTTCTTATGGTTCTTTCGCATGAAGCTATAAGTTTCTAACACCGGTTAACGGTAAAAATTCCTGCACTCTTTTCAGTACCAGCTTGAGGGGTATAAGTGCCACCTCTTTTACAGAGATCATTTTTTGCATCCCATCTGCCACAAAACACATGAAAAAAAACAGAATATTTGGTTTCCTGCAACAATGCAACGAGTTCGTCAACTCTCAGGGGTCTACCGGATAAATATTATATGAACATCGCTTACTACATGCCCTTCAAGCCCATGGGGCACAAAAACCCTTCCGGAGACCTGATCACAGGTACAGAGATATACAACCACTTATCTGAGAAAAGCCACTCCATCGAGCTTGCCAGCCTTCTCCGCTGCCGCTGGATCTACTATCGCCCCAGAGTCTGTCTTCAATTGCTCGCTGAAAGAAAACGCATCACCACAAAATACCGCGAGAAAAAGCCGGACATATGGCTCAGCTACCATTCTTACTACAAGGCACCGGACCTGCTCGGCGCATACTGCAGTAGAAAACTTGGCATCCCCTATGTTATCTTCCAGGGTATCTATTCGACAAAACGGCGTAGAAACCTCAAAAGCCTGCCCGGCTTCATGCTCAACAAAAAAGTACTTTTATCTGCCGATCATATTTTCACTAATAAAAAAAGAGACTACAAAAACCTTAACAGAATCCTTCCGGTAAATCGTCTCACCTATATCCCACCAGGAATAAACCCGGATGATTTTGTATTCTCAGAGTCTTCGAGAGATGTATTGCGAACAGAGAGGAATCCGGAGGGGAGAACAGTTATCATGACTGCTGCCATGTTTCGCCCGGGGGTCAAAACCGAAGGGATAAGTCAAGTCATCGAGTCCTGCGCCCAACTCGTTCGTCGTGGCAGGAACGTCTGTCTCTGGGTTGCAGGTGACGGTCAATGCCGGAAAGAATTGGTAACAAAAGCAGATAAACTTCTTCCCGGGAGGGTCCACTTCTTAGGGAAAATACCCAGGAAAGAGATGCACTGCTACTACAGTAGCGCCGACATCTTCGCCTTTCCGGGCATAGAGGAGTCTCTTGGAATGGTTTACCTGGAAGCCCAATCCTGTAATCTACCTGTCGTAGCCTGCAGGGACTGGGGTGGGGGAGAGGCTATCGTTCACAACGAGACAGGTCTGCTTTCACCTGCCGCAAAGCCATCCCATTTTACTGAAAACCTGGATCGTCTCCTCAAAGACTCTACGCTGAGAAATTACCTTGGAGAAAATGCAGGCGAACACATCCGCTCACACCATGACTTGAACATGAACTACGCTCTTTTGGAAAAAGGCCTGCAGATTCAGGCAGGAAGCCGACAGACTATAGGGCGTTAGCCTGACAAACTAAAGAAAAACCACGACGCCCTCTCAATATTTTAAGGTGGTTGAAGACGAGATCAGACACCGTCATCAATAACTTCGATTTCCACACGACGATTTTTCAGTCTTCCAGCCGGTGTGTCATTCGTGGCAATAGGGTCTTGAATCCCCATGCCTCTGATTTCAATCTGCGCCTCTGGAATACCACGGTTCATCAACAGTTTCTGAACACTTATCGCCCGCTTTTCAGACAGTTGGGTGTTCTCCAGAGTATCATTGTTTGAAGAAACAAAACCTTTTACGAGTATCTTTGCATCGGAGTATTGCAGCAGTGTTTCAACAAATTCTGCCAAAATCCTGTCCGCATCGACGGTTAAACCAGCAGTATTAGGTTGAAATCCGAGAACAATAGTCTCCTTTTCCAGTGGAGGCAAGGCAGGAAGGATTTCTTGTTCAGGTGCCGCGGCAAGGACAACACTTTCGATAACGTCCTCTATTGTCTCCATCACTTTTTCTTCATTTTCAACCATTACAGAAATGTTCTCTGTTTCGACACCGCCACTCTCCAGTTGAGCTGTTTCTTCTACCTGCGGCTCTCTCGCCGGAACATCTTCAGCGGAAACTTTTTCTGGTACCGGGTTGTTAAGCGCTACATCTCCCTGCTCATCAGGGACAGTAGTGCTATCTTCTTTCAAAACTGGGGTATCAGGCAAAAGAGGTGCTTTGGGAACGGCAGCAACCTTCGACTCCTGCGCAGCAACCGCATCATCGATTTCGGTCACAGCAGGGATATCTCTTTTAGGAGAGGAAAGATAGAGTCCCAGTCCAATACATACCAGCAGCGACACTGTGCTGAAAAGCCAGACTCTTCTTTTTCTCCTCCTGGCTATCAAACCGGCAATAGTCACCTGGCGACCGCCATTAATGGGAACAACATCCTCCCCGAAACGTTCAGCAGGTTCGGCACGCTCGACACGTTCGACACGTGTGACGTGTTCAACATGATCAACCTGCTCTTTTTCCGCAGGAGGTGGCGGTAACGCAGTCAGATCTGGAGGCACAGGCAGTTTAAGTTTCTGAACGCATTCCGCTATCAAATTATGGTCTATGAGTTTTTCGCCCTGCAGAGACCCGGTTTGAAGGGCCTCCCTGCAGATCATATTTATGGTTCGAGGTACGCCTCTGGAATACTGGTGGATCACCTGAAAAGCCCTGGCAGTAAAGACCTTCTCTACAGACCCTGAGATCTTAAGCCTATGCCTGATGTACTCTACAGTCTCATTACTCCCGAAGGGCTCCAGTTTTGCCTTCAGCCCCAGACGCTGCCGTATTGCTTTATTCTTTGGCTGGCCCAGCAGCTCATTAAATTCCCGCTGACCTACAAAAAATATGTCTATCAGTTTTGTCTCAGCCCGCTCAATGCTTGAGAGTACGTGTAGCTCCTCAAGCATATCCTGGCTCAACAGATGGCAATCATCGACAAACAACACAACTTTTTTATCTTCGTCATGAGCCTTATGCAGGAAATGACTGAACTGAATAAGAAACTGCACTTTGGAAATAAACTGCTTTTCCAGACCAAAACCCGTTCCAATTTTATTATAAAAATCAATCCGTTCAAGATTTGTATCTGAAATTACTGCCCACTCTACATGACTTTCAAGCTTCCTTGTCAAATCATTGATCAGAATCGTTTTTCCCGTTCCGGCACCACCTGCCAGAAGAACAAAACCCAGATTGTCAAGTATGCCGTATCGCAAGACCGAAAGCGCTTCTTTATGCTTCCCGCCCAGCCACAAGAAGGATGGGTCCGGCTCAAGTTCAAACGGGTGACTCGCTAGTTTATACAACGACTTATACATACCTACCACCGGTAAACGGTAAAAAACTCTGCACTCTTTTCAGTACCCGCTCGGAGTCTATCGCTTACCTGAGGGGTATAAGTGCCTTGGTGATTACTTTAAGTTCCTAATTTCAATGCACTCTCCAGATTTCTTGTCTTTTATACCCCTCAAGGGGGTACTGAACTGAGTGACTGGTTTTCAGGAGTAAGGCGCTAATCACGAGAAGATTGACGAACATCCCACACATATTGTGTCAATTATGTTAGTAAAATAGCAGCATTCCCTTGGATATTCAGGGTAATCTGATGCTACCATCCCCCTGTATTTGCACCGCCTCAGAATATAGTATCGAATATCACACATAAAATCAAACCGAGGAGCGGAATACATAGATATTCTTCCAGTTTTTTCTCCACAACACCTAACCCCGATAAACGGGATAAGTACCTCCACTGTCCAAGCGAGTGGGCATTACACCGATATGTCAAACATATTTGCTCTCTATCTGTAATTATGGTAGTCAGTGTCAACAAAGAGCTAAGAATCCGAGGCTAGCCTTCAAGACGCTCAAAAAGAGCCTTAACATGGACAATTACCTGTGATGCGACAAAAATATCCACTCATGGCCGGCCTGCTTTTTGCTCTTTTTCTTTATTCAGCGGTTTCCGCCTCTGCCAGCCAGGACATGACGTTCAAGGAATATCTTAACAACGCCAGTAACCACATAAAAGCAAACAGACATTTCTCTGCAGTTGATGCATTGAAAGAGGCAACCAGACTCGGCGGCGTCAAGCACCCTTCACTCCATATGAGACTGGCCTTTCTGTACTACGGCCTTGGTTTAATTCCTGATGCAATTGCTGAGGGTGAAAAAGCTGTCAGCCTGGTACCGGCATCGAAATGGTACAAATACGATCTGGCAAAATTTTACCTTGTCGACAGGCAACTGGACAATGCGGAAAGAGAACTGACGGCTCTCCTCAACCTCGATCCGGGATTTACCCTAGGTTACTATTACCTCTCAGAAGTTTACTTCCGACAGAAACAATACGACATGGCATGGTTAAGTCTCACGAGGGCACGCCTTCTCGGGCACCAGGGAAAACACCTTTCTAACAAGCTCTCCTCTCTCACTTCAAAACCAGCGGAACACTTTGACAGCTTATCGGACACCGACATACTGTTCAGATTTATAAACCTCTCTACAGATGAAGAAGCTAAAGCTGTTCTTGACCGCATCAAAAACGGAAAGCCTTTCCATAATCTTGAGCTTGAGCTGAAGACGGACACATCCATCAAAGCAGATTTTGGTGTTTTTATGCTCTCAGATCTGAAGGATTCACTCGTTGCCACCTTAAAAGACAGCGTACCATACGCAACTCCGATAATAGTTCAAACAGGCCCGAATTTTCGTGTGATCCAGAGAATAGTGCCCTTTAACCCACAGGCGTGGCAAACTATAG
>CAXMTO010000189.1:0-4428 GCA_964196355.1 uncultured Myxococcota bacterium | reverse complement strand
TCCTACGGGTTCAGGCCCCTGCGAAGCTGTCACGATGCTCTTCGGGCATTGAGTGTGACGGTGGAGTTCAAACCGATCAACCACATTGTCGAGGCGGATATCAAAGGCTTTTTGGAGCCCTCGTCATACTGCACCTCCTTTCATGAAAGATCTATAGTTTGTGGGTTTTCCGCTTAACGTGTTGATATATTATCAAATTATTAAGGATGTCGATGCCTGGGAAAAGTCACTTCCAAAATTATACACGTTGCAACACTTTTTTGCAGGGTTTAGCACAGTTCCAGTTGCCTGTTTGTTACTTTTAGATATAGGCCGACCTGTTTTCCTTGCCGAACATGGATGGCAGAGAGTTTTCCAGCTTTTACTCGATTCAATATTGTTTGTCGCGAAACACCAAGAATGCTTTTGGCCTCCTTCATCGTTACATAGCCGTCAGGGGCTTCTTTAACAAATTGTGACCGTAGTTTATCTGTCATTCTGATGCGCCATGGTGCACCTGGTGTAACCTGTTCTCCTGCAATGACTCCATCGACAAGCCATCTATGAATTGTCGAAGGTGCCACACCAAGAATCTCTGCTGTTTTTCCGATGGTCATCAGTTCACCGTTGTCCGTAGACTTACCGTTGAATTTTGGTATTTTCCAATGGCGACGTAAGTTTCCGACTCTACTCACTGTGAATCTATGGCCATAAGCCGTATGTCTACCCTGTCGGTTCAAGATACCTGCGATAGTAGCATCTGTGTAAAAAACTGCAAGTCTGCGTAGAAGATCAATGGTATCCTGCTTGGTTCGGATAGGTGGAGAATTGCGGTTCGGAAGGTTAACATCAAGTTCCAATACAGCTTCAGTCTTCCATCGGACGATTAAATGTGCTGTGTTACTGGGTCGATCTAACGTGATATTTACCTCTTGCAACAGTGTCTGGAGTAACTCTTTTTTGTCTCTGGGGGTAGTTGTGGGGGCATACCAAACCTTTTTAATATTGTTACTTAACTTTCCAATAACAGATTTTTGTTCCTGGGTCAGTTTTTTATGATGTTGGTGGTATCGGTGCTCAAATTCATTTTCGGCATCCTGTAACTTTTTGAGGGATGCCTCCCATTGAATTTCCAGGGTGCGAGCCACTAACCGATTTTCCGGTTCTACAGCACTGAAACGGCGCTCCGCTTTCTCTGCTTCATAGCGAAATCGTTCAACCTGTAAGCGCCATTGATCAAGGGCAGAGTCATGATCTGCTGCAATGTTTTTTTCTGCAAGTAGAGCAGCTTCTGTTGCGGCTGGATTAATGGCCTCAAGAAAAGCTTCAGCCACAGCAGTATCGATTGTAACCCCACCGACTCGCATACAAAATTTTGCTCGCTCCGCAACAACATTATTTGCTGCGCAATAGTAGCCCGGAGAAGAATTTCTCCCTTGGTAGTAAACCTTAAGTCGACGACCACACTGTCCACAAGTGGCGAGACCCTGCAGCAGGGCAGTCCCTTCTCGTATGGCACCGGACTCCTTATGCGAGATAGGTCGACTGTTTTTTGAAATTCTATCCTGGATTATCTCATAGGTCTCCCAATCGATATAACCTTTATGATGGTCATGTATGAATACCGCCCATTGAGATCGAGGTAAACGTTTTACCCTTTTTTTTATCTGTCCATTTTCATCAATGATGCATTCTTGCTTGGTTTTACCGTACGTGTAAACACCAGCATAGGTCGGGTTGGTCAGAACTGAGTGAATAGCATGGTAAGAAGGAGTAACCCATTTTATTACCGGCAACAGGCTTGATTGCAAGGGAAAAAGAAGATTTTTCGTTAGAAACCAAACCCATACTTGTCGGACTGATCCTAAGTGGGGAAACTTTTCAAATATAGTATGAATAGCACCGGTAACAGCTTGGTCTGGATGCATCAGGATTTCACCGTCCAGCTCTCCCCAGACAAAACCTACCGGCAACCCACGGCGCAGTTCTCCCCTGGCAGCTTTATTGCGAATGCCGCCGTCGAGCCGGGCTCGTATCACATGTAATTCAGCTTCAGCCATGGTTCCTTTCATACCAAGCAAAAGTCGGTCATTGAAGAGTCCCGGATGATAGATTCCATCTCCATCGCCAATCAGGGTGTTGGTTACACTGCATAGATCAAGCAAACGATACCAGTCGGAGTTATTACGTGCAACCCTGGACACTTCAAGAGATAAAATCAAACCAACCTTGCCAAGGGCGACATCCGATATCATCATCGTGAATCCAGTACGTTGTGAGCTCTCAGCACCTGATTGTGCTAAGTCCTCATCTATGATTTTAACCTGCGGTTCTGGCCACCCCAGATCTATTGCCCGATCCTTTAATTTATACTGTCTATCTGTAGACTCCCTGTTACGCTCAACTTGGGTGGCGGTTGATTGCCGCACATAGACGAATGCTTGCCGCTGCAAGTGAGTCATGTTAATTTTTTCACTGTTGTTCATAGTTTACCCCCCGGTCTGCAAGAGATAAAATCAAACCAACCTTGCCAAGGGCGACATCCGATATCATCATCGTAAATCCAGTACGTTGTGAGCTCTCAGCACCTGATTGTGCTAAGTCCTCATCTATGATTTTAACCTGCGGTTCTGGCCACCCCAGATTTATTGCCCGATCCTTTAATTTATACTGTCTATCTGTAGACTCCCTGTTACGCTCAACTTGGGTGGCGGTTGATTGCCGTACATAGACAAATGCCTGTCGCTGCAAGTGAGTCATGTTAATTTTTTCATTGGTGTTCATAGTTTACCCCCCCGGTCTGTTTTTCTTCCTTGGGACAAACTATTTTTTGGATCAGATGAGACAGAGCCATAATCACCTGGTTTTGTTGTTCGCGGTCGAGAGATTGCCAAATCTCCAGAGTTTGAGAGGTTTTTTCCCGTATTGGCCAAAAGCTCAACTGTTTTTGCATGGTTATTCTCCTTTCTAGAAGCTGATTGCAATTTTTGCTTTGAAGAAAGAATTTTACCAAGAAGAGAATCTACTATCTTGCAGACATTTAAAAATGTTGTAGCTGTAGCGATAAGATCGACTTGGAATTTCTTGGCTGGAAAGGGTAACTTTTCAGGACAAATTTCTTGAAGGTTTGTCCAGGTGGCGGGAATAAAAGATCTGCTTCCATCAGGCAGCACTAATGTTAAATGCAATATATCTTCTCGATGGTGCCAGCCAAGAACATCGAGATGTTTTCCTTGTAATGGATGACGATCCCGGATAATTATTACCTTTTCCGGGTAACCGTCGAGATGGGTAGTGTGTCGTATGTTCCTTCGATAATGTAAATCAGGAGTGGCTGCTAAAGTTCTTGGCACATCGGGTTGTCGACAAGCGTATTCAACGTATTGTGAAGCGTATTCTTAGGGCTGGGGTGTCTGAAGATGGGAGCGTAACGGACAGCGATAGTGGTACCCCGCAAGGTGGTGTGATATCGCCTCTGTTGGCGAATATTTATCTTCATTATGTTCTTGATATTTGGTTTGAAAGAATCTACCGAAGACGCTGCCGCGGCTATGCTCGCTTGATTCGCTACGCCGACGACTTTGTTGTCTGTTTTCAACACAAGGCGGACGCTGATCGATTCCGGCATGAGCTGGTGCAGCGATTGGGGAAGTTTAACCTTGAGGTAGAACCTACGAAAACCAAGGCGATGGAGTTTGGCAGATTTGCCATTCAAAATGCAGCAAAAAGTGGGACAAAGGCCGAGACGTTTGATTTCCTTGGCTTTACCCATTACTGCAGCACGAAACGGAATGGCACGGGGTTTCGGATGAAGCGGATTACATCCCGCAAGAAATT
This sequence comes from uncultured Myxococcota bacterium, assembly GCA_964196355.1. Lineage (GTDB taxonomy): Bacteria > Desulfobacterota > Desulfobulbia > Desulfobulbales > Desulfocapsaceae > Desulfomarina. The sequence continues at coordinate 612 of CAXMTO010000189.1, read as the reverse complement.
CGTCGCCAAACTGAGAATCTTTAAAGAGTGGCTGAGAAGTTCCAGAAACTGGAAGACAGAAGAAATCTGGGACAGAGCCGCTTCCAAGTTGCAGGGCCATTTTAACTACTACGGAGTGACTGACAACTACCAGGGAATCCTGCGTTTTGATTACCAGGTGCGAAGGTTGCTATTCAAGTGGCTCAATCGTAGAGGGAAAAGAGGGTGCTTAACGTGGGAAAGGTTCAATGTGATTCTGCGGCGATTTCCACTGCCGAAACCTCGAGTCAAGGTCAGCATGTTCGTAAAACCTGTGATTTCATGTGAGGAGCCGTGTGCGTTATGTGGCGTCGGGTATTATGTGGCGTTATCAATCCAACAGGCTGTATCTAGGCATTTTTTAATTTGTGGGCACCACATAACAAAAGAACAAAATCGGCACTACGCTAACTTCAGAAGGCGATTTTTATCGGATTTGTAGAACAAATGTCGATATTTTCCGAAAATAATGCTGTTTTTTTGCATTTAGCGAGTGATTTGACCTCAATTTACGAGTCTAATTATGTGACGCCTGCACAAAAGATTTATATAAATTTCATAATGTTATGCGCTTGACGCCACATAATATCCGGC
>CAXMTO010000188.1:0-16118 GCA_964196355.1 uncultured Myxococcota bacterium | reverse complement strand
AGGAATGCTATCCGGCTCTGCTGGGGATCAGACATGCAGACCTTTGATCTGCCACTGTCCGTGGGGATCCAGTTTTTTGGTGTTTATATCACCAGAATTCAGATTCTCATGATGCTGTCGGCTCTGCTCTTTTTTTGCATTTTATATTTTCTATTGACCAGGACTCTGCTGGGCAAATCGCTGAGGGCCGTGTCCGATGATATGGAGCTTTCCGGTATCATGGGCATCAACATGAGGAACGTCACCTGGACCATATGGGTGCTTGCCTCGGTTTTTGCGGGTTCCGGAGGCATTCTCCTTGCCCTTGATACCAACCTTGATCCTATGATGGGCATGAACAGCCTGATTAAGGCTTTTGCTGCAGTTTTGCTGGGAGGGGCCGGAAATGTATGGGGTGCACTTCTTGGCGGTCTTTTTATTGGGATTGCCGAAAATTTGAGCGTGGCTTTTATTTCTCCGGATTATAAGGACTTTATATCGTATGGGCTGATATTTATTCTTCTGCTCTTCAAACCCAGAGGAATCTTTGGCATTGCAGGAGGGGTGCGCTGATTATGGATTATCTCTATCATATCATTATCATTTCGCTCATCTATTCAATATTCGCTCAGTCTTTAAACCTGGAACTTGGATTTACAGGATTATATAATTTTGGCCACATCGCCTTTTTCGGAATTGGAGCTTATGCTTCGGCTCTTATGAGTCTGAACGGGGTGCCGATTCCTGTGGCGGCGTTTCTTGCTGTCATACTTGCCGGGATTGCAGGAGGCTTTCTTGCCGTACCCACGCTTCGACTCTCCGGGGATTATTTTGGTATCGCCACGCTTGTGTTTGCCGAAATGGTCCATCTCGTTTTTTTAAATGAACGAGATATTACAAGGGGCCCCATGGGGCTTCCGAGTATTCCGAGGCCTGAATGGATTGGTTCGGGAGTTGCCAGTTTGCCGCTTTTTCTGATTGCCGCATTCTTTGCTGCGGCCGCTACCTTTATTATTCTCCGGAGAATAACAAGCTCTCCCTATGGCAGGGTCTTGAAGGTGATACGGGAAGATGAATTTGTGGCCCAGGCACTTGGTAAGAACACATCGCTTATCAAAACCGAAACCATAGTTGTCGGATCACTTTTTGCAGGGGTTGCAGGTGTGCTGTGGGCCCATTATATAACCTATATCAGTCCCGCGGATTTTACCCTGCAGGAGACTATCCTGGTGCTTCTCTGTGTGGTACTAGGCGGCAAGGGGACACACGTCGGTCCGGTTATCGGTGCATTTGCCATCATATTTTTTGGCGAATTCATACGATTTATTCCCATCCCTTCCGAGTATGCGAGATTTGTAGCACCTCTCCAGGGCATGATCTATGGCTTCATTCTTATTGTTATGATGCTGAAACGTCCACAGGGAATTATCGCCGAATCACGAAGATCAAAGAGACAGACAACCAATGCTTAATCTGGAAAATGTGTCAAAGAGCTTTGGTGCTCTCACAGCTGTAAATGATGTGTCGTTTACTCTTCAGGACACTGGCATCTCCGGTCTTATAGGACCAAATGGAAGTGGCAAGACGACTTTATTCCACCTTATTACAGGTTTTTACTCGCTTGACACCGGCAATATCAATTTTCTTGGTCAAAAAATAAGCGGGCTTTCTCCCCATATTATCAGCCAGAGAGGAATTGTCCGCACATTTCAGCAGACGAGGGTGCTGCCCTTTCTTTCCACTCTGGATAATTTGATTGCCGCGGCGCCAAACCAGGCAGGAGAAAAGCTGATAACCCTGTTTCTCAAGCCAGCTAAGGTTGCTGCAGAAGAAGCTCAAAATATAGAAAAGGCGCTGTCTGTTTTGGAAACACTTGAATTGACGAAGGTGAAAAACAGTCCGGCAGGAGATCTCAGTTACGGCCAGCAAAAACTTCTTGAGATCGGCAGGGTACTTATGGCTGATCCGAAGCTGATAATTTTGGACGAACCCACGGCAGGTATCAATCCTGTACTTATACGTCACCTCGTTAAGATTCTAAAAAATCTTAGAGATCAGTCCATAAAAATATTTCTTATCGAACATAATATGCCGCTTGTATCTGAACTGTGTGACGAAATATTTGTCATGGACTCAGGCAGTCTCATTTTCTCGGGCACAGCGGGCGAGGTGCAGAATAACCCACGGGTGATTGAAGCATATCTCGGGAGGCAGACAGATGCTGCTGGCACTTGAAAATGTAACAGCAGGGTATGGCCACGCTCCCGTACTCAGCGATATAACTCTTCACGTGGAGAGCGGAGAAATTGTTTGCATTATCGGTCCTAACGGTGCCGGTAAATCCACCGTTTTAAGAACGGTGGCAGGGCAGCTAATCCCATCAAAAGGAGAGGTAGTCTTTAAGGGTGAAGATATTTCCACAATGAGTATTGCCAAGAGGGGGAGAAAAGGGCTTGTCTTCATACCTCAGGGAATGAACATTTTCCCCAACCTCACCGTCGCAGAAAATCTGGAGATAGCGGGAACCCTGCTTGAAGATAAGGCTGTTCTGGGCCTTGCTATTAGAGAGGTTCTTGAAAAACATCCGGTTCTTTATGAAAAGCGCAAAGCTTTTGCCCGGGAGTTGTCCGGTGGGGAACGGCAAATCCTTGCTTTGAGCCGCTCAATACTTCTCAAACCAGATCTCGTGCTCCTTGATGAACCGTCCCTTGGGCTTGCGCCCATTATAGTTGATATGATATTTGATCAGATTATCGGAATTGGAAAAAGTGGTTCCTCTGTACTGTTAGTTGAGCAAAACGCCAGAAAGGGGCTTTCAATCAGTCATAGGGGATATGTATTAGAGCTCGGCAGGAACCGCCTTACGGGGACAGGACAGGATCTTCTTGAGAGTGATGAAGTCAGGCAGCTTTACCTTGGCGGATAAGAATAAGAGAACGATATGAAAATCCCATCCCTTTTAGATATGATAGGTGAGCTGATAGCCATTCCCTCTATCAGCAGCAATAACCCGCACTATGATCAAAGTAACGAACCTGTAGTTGACCTGCTGGCAACGTGGTGCAGTGGTCTTGGATTTGATTGCGAAATTCTGCCGGTCCCTGATCATCCCGGCAAATTTAATCTATTGGCAACCCTGGGTGAGGGTGATGGCGGCCTTGTTTTAGCTGGTCATACTGATACTGTGCCCTATGATCTTGACAGCTGGCAGACTGATCCGTTTGAGCTTGTTCAGAGAGATAATCGTTTATACGGGCTGGGTACAAGTGACATGAAAGCGTTTTTTGCTCTGTCGCTGAACGCTGTTGAGCAGCTGTTGGCTGATAATTTTCTTTCAGAGTGGCCGTTAATCCTACTTGCAACTGCAAATGAAGAGACGAATATGGCCGGAGCCAGGGCACTGACTGAAAAGCCGAGAGCCAGGTATGCACTGATAGGAGAACCAACGGGGCTGAAACCGATCAGAATGCATAAGGGGATTTTTATGGAGGCTATCTGCCTGCATGGAAAGTCGGGTCATTCGAGTAATCCGGGTCGGGGTAAGAGTGCACTGGATGGTATGTATCAGGTTATGGGTGAGTTATTGGGTTGGCGAGACGAGCTACAGGCTGAGCACACTAATGCATTCTTTGAAACCCCTGTGCCAACCCTGAATTTAGGGTATATTAGGGGTGGTGACAGTCCAAATCGTATCTGTGCTGATTGTGAACTGGATATAGATCTGCGTCCGCTGCCGGGGATGGATATAGAAGAACTCCGTGCGACACTTCGCAGGCGGGTTCGAAAAAGTTTAGCTACGAGCGGTCTGGAGATAGAATTTAAAGCTCTGTTTGGAGGGATTCCAGCAATGGAAACTCCGGCTGATGCAGAAATTGTTAAAATTACAGAACGTTTGACCAAACATGTTGCCGGAGCCGTTGCCTATGCAACTGAGGCGCCTTATTTAAGGGCACTGGGTATGGATACCATTATCCTGGGGCCAGGTGATATTGAGCAGGCCCACCAACCCGATGAATTCATTGGTATGGACAGGTTACAGCCAATGGCAGATATCTTGACGCAGCTTATTACTCAGGTAGGCAGATTGTAGAATTCAGGCTGTCAGGGAAGATAACCTGAATTGTTGGAACAATGACGGTGAAGGTATTAATAAAATTTCTGTTGGGTTATTATTGAGTGGCAGGGCACATTTTTATGAGACTAGTCGATGATAGTGAAATTCAAAAAATTCTGTAAACTGTCATTTAAAGAGAAGAAATTGTTTTTTGAAGCATACGCGACTGTCGGCATCATGCGTGCAGCAATTCTGAGGATTTCTTTTGAACGGTTGACGCGCTCTCTGAAACATCAACAGAACGACATGGAGATAGTGTCACTGGGTAATAAGGAGATGCAGACAGCTCTTTCTGTCGGCAGGGCGATTAGCAGAGCCTCAGCATATACACTCTGGGAGAGTACCTGCCTCGCACAGTCTTTCACTGCCCGAAGAATGCTGCAAAAAAGAGGTATTCCCGGTGTCTTTTATCTGGGGGTTGCAAAAAATGCGGAAAGTAAAGAGCAGATAGAGGCACACTCCTGGTCGCAGTGCGGTGATACGATCATTACCGGCGGGGAGGGACATGAAAATTTTACCGTGCTTTCTATGTTTGGATGGTCAAGTAAGTGAGCGAACACCGGTTAACGGTAATAAATCCTGCACTCTTTTCAGTACCCGCTCGGAGTCTATCGCTTACCTGAGGGGTATAAGTGCCTCGAAGATCTCTCTACGTTCGCTATCTGGTGATTACTTTAAGTTCTTAATTTCAATGCATTCTCCAGATTTCTTGATTTTTATTGCAGTGTTTCAGCAGTAAGGTACTAAATAAATTGTAACGTTTTAAAATAACATAGTTACTTGCAGGATGTACTTTCCCGGGTCCATCAAAAAAAAAGAGATAACAGGACTACACTCATGAACACCTTGCACTATCATAATTCAGTTTATACAAGTCCCGACGAGCAGTTATCCTTTTGCAGAAAGCTGTTTCCATCTATTTCATTCTATCTTAATTTATTTTTCATAGTATTCAGGGCAAGCAGGCTGGCAAAAAAAGATGAATACGATGGGCGTGCATGGGCGGATAGTAGTCACGATGTATTGCGGGAAATTGAAAAAATCGGTGTTCGAATAGAAGTTTCTGGTATTGAAAATGTTCTGGAACATAATGGTCCGGCTGTAATAATCAGCAACCATATGAGCATGATGGAGACATTGCTCTTACCTGTGATGATACAACCGCTGAGGGACGTGACCTTTGTTGTAAAAGAGAGTCTTCTCCATTATCCCGTCTTTAAATACGTGATGCGCGCACGTAATCCAGTTGCAGTCGGCAGGACGAATCCGCGGGAGGATTTGAAAGTAGTTATGCGGGAAGGTGTTGAGAGGTTGAAGAATGGGATCTCAGTGATTGTGTTTCCTCAGACGACCAGGGCTCAGACATTTGATCCAAAACAGATGAGTTCGATTGGAGTAAAGCTTGCCAAAAAGGCCGGTGTTTCTGTTATTCCTCTGGCATTAAAAACGGATGCCTGGCAGAACGGGAGAATATCTAAGGATTTTGGCAGAATAGACAGGAGCAAAACAGCTTACTTTGCTTTTGGAAAACCTCTGGAGGTGATCAGCAGGGGGAATGAGGAACAGCAAGCTGTCAATGATTTTATTATGAAGAAGCTTGGCGATTGGAGAGATTGATGGGGTATGTCAAACCCTAAAGCAGAGTCGCTTCAGGGTTATTTGGGATAGGGCTCATACGTCAGGGGCGAGTAAGTCGGGATCATCAACAAGAGGCAAGTCCTCGTCATCCTCCTCCTCGTCATCGTCTACATTGTCTCCGTCCTCGGCAATTGTCTCGTCGCCATTTTTGTCTACTTCGGTCTCTTCGTCGTCATCTACTTCGCTACTCTCATCTTCTATTTCAGCTTCTTTTTGCGCAGTTTGTTCGTTTTTTTGACGAATCGCCTTGGGGATCTTGGATTCAGGTAGGACGATTTCAGTGATTTTTGCAATTTCTTCTTTGAGGTCTGCATCCTGAAGACAAACTTCACACGATTTGGCGTGCTTCTTCATGAAGGAGACCATGCGGGCCGGAGCCATGGTTTCATCTTGAACATGGATATACCACGACTTAATCATTTTGATCAATCTTTCGCACTGCATGTCTGTTATTCTAATGTGGAGTTTTATTAATAATTATTTTAGGCCAGGAAAAACATAGTGAACATTTTATCTGGAAAATACGAAAATATCATAGTATAATAGAGGATTGTCTTTCAGGTCAACACTTATTGCTGTGCCAGCGCCTTTTTTGCTGAATCAGGGGGTGTTTTACGACGTTTTGCTCCTCAAGAGGGGTGCCAAAAAGAACAGTTCGTAGAGGATTTCAAAAGATTCGTTATCAGGGCTGGGTTGGTGAAGGTGATTCAAATGGAAGTGGATAGGGCACTGGTGGTCCTCCCGGACTTCAAATCCGGTGTAGCGGGTTAATAGCTCGCTAGGTGGGTTCGATTCCCATGCACTTCCGCCATTTCTGTTGTATTTCTAGTACGATCCCGGTTAGACACTATATCCCGAAAACATTTTCCTTATTCTTAAACCGCGTTTCTTCCATTTTAAATTGTACTGTACCGTGTTGTTTTTTCAGACCCAGTCTTATCACTCTCACCGGGGCGGATGGCCGCCTTTTAAGCCCGCTAAGATCAACTTTTTGCTGAGTGTGGTACTATCCCCCGTTACTCTTGTATTCATTGATCTATCATGAATGCTTATTGTTATGCGATTATGTGTTATTTGGTTATTCTGTGGTCAGCTGGCAGAGTTTTGAACCGATTCGAATAGAAAATGGCAGCAGATAAGAATAAAACATTTTGAAGGAGTAACAGGTATGAGAAAGATTATCGTCGGTGGTGCCCAAATGGGAGCCATTCAGAAGGCCGATACACGTGCTCAGGTCATCGAACGGATGATAGTCTTGCTCGATGAAGCGAAAACACTGGGATGTACTTTGGCTGTCTTCCCGGAACTTGCTCTGACAACTTTTTTCCCTCGTTGGTATATGGAGGATCAGGCCGAAATTGATACGTGGTTTGAGCGCGAGATGCCTGGGCCGGAAACGCAACTACTGTTTGATCGGGCAAAACAATACGGCATTGCTATCTCTTTTGGATATGCGGAATTAACATCGGAGGGTTTGCATTACAACACATCAATTCTAACGGACAGAAAAGCCAATATTGTGGGCAAATATCGAAAAATTCATCTTCCTGGTCATTCCGAATTTGATAAGGATAGAGATTTTCAGCATCTGGAAAAACGATATTTCCTACCCGGTGATTTAGGATTTCCCGTTTACCGTACATTGGGCGGACTTTTCGGTATGTGCATCTGTAATGACCGGCGTTGGCCTGAGACATATCGTGTTATGGGACTACAGGGGGTGGAGATGGTAATGCTTGGATATAATACCCCCTCAGTAAATTCTCAGAAACCGGAGGAAGGGCCGGCTGATCGCCTGTTTCACAGCAAACTGGTTATGCAATCTGGGGCTTATCAGAATTCAAGCTGGGTTGTTGGTGTAGCCAAAGCTGGTGTCGAAGACGGATTCCCCCTGATTGGCGGCAGCTTGATTGTTAATCCAGATGGTAAGGTTGTTGCTGAGGCGACAACGGAGGAAGACGAGCTTATTGTTCACGAATGTGATCTGGACGATTGTACATTCGGTAAGAAAACCATATTTGATTTTGCCCGCCATCGCCGCATTGAGCACTACAGCATCATCACTGAGCAAACAGGGGTGATTGAGCCCCGGGCGAACAAAACGAGTTAATAGATCATCAGGCCATCGGCGTATCATTAACCCCGAAATTGAAGAGGTTCTGATCAAACTTGCCGTAATCTTTATAGCGCAGCAGGTCGTATAGGTCTTTACGGTGCTGCATTTTGTCGAGAATGGCGTTTTGATCACCATCTTTGATGAGAGTATCAAGACCGCGCGCGACCTCTCCCATGGCAAGACGTAAAGTCGTTACCGGATAAATAACCACGTTGAAGCCAAGGTTTTCAAGTTCTTTGATATTCAGTAAACGGCTTTTGCCGAATTCCGTCATATTGGCAAGTATTGGAACGTCAATCTCTGCGCGAACGGCTTCAAATTCCTTTTCAGATGTCATTGCTTCCGGGAAGATCATGTCTGCTCCCGCGTCGACATATGCCTTCATCCGATCTATTGCTCTATCAAGACCTTCTATAGCACGGGCGTCAGAACGGGCGATGAGGCAAAAATTGTCGTCCATTTTGGCATCAGATGCGGCGCGTATCCGCTGAACCATCTCGACAGTATCAACGACCTCTTTGCCATCAAGGTGACCACAGCGTTTTGGCATCACCTGGTCTTCAATATGGCAGCCGGCAATCCCTGCTTCTTCCATCAGCCGCACAGAGCGGGCGGCACTCATCGGCTCGCCAAACCCCGTATCGATATCTATAAAGGCTGGCAGGTCGGTAACCCGGGCAATCTGCTGCCCCCTCGTGACGAATTCGCTGAGCGTTGCAATGCCAATATCCGGCAGGCAGAGGTCGGCCGCTATCACCGCACCAGAGATATACACACCATCAAAACCTTTGCGCTCTATTAATTGTGCACAGAGCGGATTAAATGCACCGGGAAACTGGTGGAGCCTGCCGTCAGATAACTGATCTTTAAAATCAGCACGTTTGTTACTGGCTGTTTTGCGGGTAAAGAGCATCAGAAAATTCCCTTTAAAGGGTTCTCAAGCAGATATTTTATCGGTACAACCGGGTTCAGACAACGGACTTCTTCAGCACTCAGGTCCGGTAATCTTTGAACCAGCTCGAGAAATCGTTCACTCTCCTCAGAGTCCAGGATATCGTCGGTCAAGGTTTTAAACTTATTGATATATTCCGAGCGAGCAAATGGTTTGACGCCAAGCGGGTGGGCGTTGGCAACACTTATTTCATCGTCAAAGACTGTGCCATTTTCCATGGTGATCACTACACGGGCTCCAAAGGCTTTTTCCTGTGGGTCGTGAGAGTGATACCGACGGGTCCACTCTTTGTCTTCCATCGTGGTAATTTTTTTCCACAGGCGCACTGTGTCAGCACGATTTACCCGCTCTGGGGAATAGCTGTCAATGTGGTGCCACCGGCGATCCTGCAGTGCCACTGCGAAGATATACATGATTGAGTGATCGAGCGTTTCCCGAGAGGCCTGTGGGTTCATTTTCTGGGGATCGCCGGAGCCGGTTCCGATTACATAATGTGTATGGTGAGAGGTATGAAGAACGATGGATTTTACTTTATCAAAATCGTCAATTTTCCTGCCCATATCAAAAGCCAGATCGATCAGTGCCTGGGATTGATATTCGGCGGAATGCTCTTTGGTATAGGTATCAAGGATGGCTCGTTTTGGCTCACCTTTGCCTGGCAGAGGTACAATATAGAATGGCTCATACGGTGATCCTCCCTGATCTCGCGCCGTCCGTCCACTAAGGATGAACGATAAAACTGAGTCTTCACCTTCATAGATCGGGCTTGGTGAGCCTTCCCCTCGCATGCACCGGTCAACCGCTTCAATGGCAGTTTTGCCGGCGTATGCCGGGGCAAATGCTTTCCATGACGATATCTCCCCCTTACGAGACTGACGAGTTGTTATAGTACAATGCAGCCCTTGCTGGATAGATTGATAAGTAATCTCCCTGGTCAGGCCTAAGAGTGTAGAAAGCCCTGCAGCAACCGATGGGCCGATATGGGCGATATGGTCGATTTTGTGCTCATGAAGACAGAGACCCTTCACAAGGTTTACCTGAATCTCATACCCTGTTGCGATACCACGCAAAAGGTCATGGCCATTTTTACGACTTTGCTGGGCTACCGCGAGGATGGGAGGGATATTGTCGCCAGGGTGAGAATAATCAGCGGCCAAAAATGTATCGTGAAAGTCCAGTTCGCGTACAGCCGTGCCATTTGCCCAGGCAGCCCATTCTGCACAGACAGTTTCGCCTGCAGATACACCAAACAGAGTGGCACCTCCATCACGCGCATGGGCCTTTGCCATGGCGCGAGCTGATTTTATCGAGCCCCGATTTAATGAAGCGATCGCCACTGACGCATTGTCGATGATACGGTTGATGATCATGTCTGTTACTTCCTGATCAACGTCTACAGGGTCAGCAGCAACCTCAGCCATTTGCCAGGCAAGTTGCTCCCCGCGAGGGAGCTCATCCTTCGATGGGGATGCTTGAACTTTATGCTCTATCATAGCAGTATTTCTGTTGGAAACGGTACGATTATAAGACGTTTGTCAGTCAGTAACCCGTTGCGGTTTTTTCAGGATATTGCGCAGAAACATTGGAGCAATGAAACCCAGTACAGCGGCGATCCAGAGGCCGATAGCGATGGGGGAGGAATAAAGATAAGTCCAGTCACCGTCCGATAGCACCATGGCCCGTCGCAGTGCCGTTTCCATATGCCCACCCAGAAGGATGCCCAGAATGACTGGCACGGTCGGGATATCGAGCTTTCTCAGGATATAACCCAATACGCCGAATCCAACCATCAGCAGGAGATCGAAATAGCTGCCCGACAGAGAATAAATGCCAACAAAGGAGATCATCGTCACACCGGGCAGCAAGATCCACGCCGGCACTTGCAGGACGCGCACAAAAATTTTCACCATTGGCACGTTCATGAGCAGAAGAACGAAATTGGCGATCAGCAGCGATGCGATAAGACCCCAGACAATTTCGGGATTATCCGTGAACAGTGTTGGTCCAGGTGTTATGTTCAGTGTCATCAGCAATGCCAGCAGAACGGCTGTAGTGCCAGAGCCTGGGACGCCGAGAGTCAGCATCGGCACCAGCGCGCCACCGGCCGCTGCATTATTTCCTGCCTCTGGCGCCGCGATGCCCTTGGCCACACCTGTACCAAATTTACCCTTTTCACCTGCGATAGACTTTTCTGACATATAGGCCAGAAAGCTGCCCAGGGAAGCGCCGGCACCGGGCAAAACACCGGCGATAAAACCCACGAAAGATGAGCGCAGCATGACCCAGCGGGTTTCATAAATATCCTTCCAGGGAATGCTGACTTTTTCAACCTTCACGCCGAGGCTCGGACTCTTGCCATGTCTTTCGATGACAAAAAACACCTCCGTTACTGCGAACAGGCCAACGATCGCCACAAGGAAATCGACCCCGTCGTAAAGATGCAGGTTTCCACCGGTTAAGCGCGGCAGGCCGCTTGAATTGTCTACGCCGATCATGGCGATGGCCAGTCCGATGCACGATGCCATCGCGGCCTTTGCCTGATTGTTGCTAGCCATGCCTCCAAGTGTGCAGAACGCCAGAAGGTAAAGTGCGAAATATTCAGCGGGGCCGAACAGAAAAGCGACTCGTGCCAGCAGCGGGGCGAGAAATATCAGGCCGATGGTAGCGAGGAAAGCGCCAACAAAAGAAGCCACGCCAGAAAGGACTAGAGCGTCACCTGCGCGGCCCGCTTTGGCCATTGGATAGCCGTCAAGCGTAGTCATTAAAGCAGGTTCGTCCCCCGGAATATTCAGCAGGATCGAACTGATCCGTCCTCCATACATTGCGCCGTAGTATACTGATGTCATCAGTACCAGCGCTGAAGTTGCGTCAAGGCCAAGTGCGAAGGCAAGCGGAATCAGTATCGCGACACCATTCGAAGGCCCAAGACCCGGCAGCGCGCCGATGATAGTACCTAAAAAACAACCAGACACGGCCAGCATCAGCGTATAGGGTGACAGTGCTATTGAAAAACCAAGCGCAAGGTTAGCCAGTACATCCATGTCGACCACTTTTATCCCAGAAGGCCTTTCGGGAAAGGAACCAGACCCAGACCCAAGGCGAATTTAAAAATTACAAACAGACCAATCGAGAGGCCAGTCCCCGCTAAAGCGGCACGCTTTAAATGAGGTGAAATCTGATAACTCAAGATACCAGCAGTTACTGCTGTAGGCAGCAGGAAACCAAGAGGTTTCAAGGCGAATGCATATCCGATCAGAATAATGACGGAGAATGCCAGGGCAGCTAAAGTGCGCAGGACAGGCCAGTCCGGTTCCGGATCAGGCCGCAGGACCATAAAAACAGCACTGATCGCCCAGACTATCCCTATCAGGATAGGAAACCCTTTTGGCCCAACCGGATCCGTTAAAAAACTGGACTGTGTCTGGGTGGCACTCACGATATACGCGAGTGCCAGGAAAGTCATGACCAAACCAAAAACCCGATCACTTGCCATTACTGGATTACCCCGAGTTCTTTGCTTAGTACACGAACTTCCGTAACGATACTGTCAATGTAGCCCTGGAAATCGTCACCAACCTTTGTGAATGGGGCAAGTCCGTTTGCCACCATAACCTTCTTCCAGTCATCTGAGTCTGCAACTTTCTGCAGACGCCCTGCCCACATTTTAAAAGTTTCGTCAGATACACCCTTAGGGATATAGAGGCCACGCCAGTTGACGGCAACAACATCAAATCCCTGTTCTTTTGCAGTAGGGATGTCTTCAAAACCGGGAACGCGTTCATCAGTCAGAACGGCGAGAACACGGATATCACCAGATTTTAGAAAGCCCACAACTTCAGACAGGTCACCCGTCATCGCCTGGGTAAAGCCGCCAATGGTGCGAGTGATCGCATCTGCACCGCCACTGAAATTGAGATATTTAACTTTGGTGATGTCAGCGACCCCTGCACGCTGCAAAACCATCAATGACTTGAGATGATCAAAGCCTCCCACAGCTGAACCGCCTGCAAAAGCAACCGAGGCGGGCTTGGCTTTGACAGCTGCGACCAGATCGCTGAGGGATTTGAATGGGCTCTTCGCACCTACGACAATAACTCCGGGATCGGCTCCGATTGCACCCACAAACCGCACCTGATCAGCTTTCATACCGGCATAGGCATTTTGAGCCAGGCGGGTCGAGGTTGCGGATGAAGCTGCAACGATCAGTTCTGCATCGTCGTTTCGTTCTGCAACAACATGGTTGAAGGCTAGACCGCCGCCGGCGCCAGCCATGTTGGTGACCTGTATCGGCTTGTCGATTGCACCGATGTCATACATAACTTTACCAATTTGGCGACAGGTGAAGTCCCAGCCTCCACCCGGATTTGCCGGTGCAATACATTCTGCTGCAGTGGCAGCACCTGTTGCCCCAAGGCCCAATACGATACCAGTGATGAACATCTTTAAGACCCGACTTTTCATTGTATTCTCCCCTGTAATATAACGAGTTCCGCTCGCACGGTCTGTGCTAAAAACACAACTGCACTCTCATTTAAATAGCTCCCTCTCCCGGGATTGTCAATAAGATAATTAAGCACATGAAATACCTTACTATATTATGGAAGTGATTCACATGTGTTCCCGGTCGTGGCGAATGGCAAAAATTACATTCCTTTAAGCAGAGGGTGCCCCATTTCTTCGCGCTGTGCCACATAGCATTCAGCGACTTTTCTTGCAATATTCCTGATGCGACCGATATACCTGGTTCGTTCGTTTACACTGATCGCTTTGCGTGCATCCAGCAAGTTGAAAGTGTGGGAGCACTTGAGACAATAGTCATAGGCGGGAAGGAGCAAATTTTTATCCACCAGTTTGAGCGCTTCCTCCTCGTAACTATCGAAAAACATAAGCAGTTTTTTGACATCTGCTTCTTCAAAATTAAATGTTGAAAATTCAATTTCTGCCTGATGAAATAGATCACCGTAGGTAATTTCGTCATTCCAGGCAATATCGTAGACGCTCTCTACTCCCTGCAGATACATGGCGATACGCTCAAGGCCGTAGGTCAGCTCAACAGTAGTCGGATAGAGGTCAATTGATCCTGCCTGCTGGAAATAGGTGAATTGGCTGATTTCCATGCCGTCGAGACATACTTCCCAGCCCAGGCCTGAGGCCCCAAGCGTTGGCGACTCCCAGTCATCTTCGATAAAACGAATATCGTGTTCGAGAAGATTCAGTCCAAATCGCTCGAGACTTTTAAGGTAAAGTTCCTGAATATTGATGGGAGAAGGTTTCATGACTACCTGGTACTGATAGTAGTGTTGCAACCGGTTGGGGTTCTCTCCATATCTGCCATCGGTGGGTCTGCGTGAAGGCTGTGGATATGCTGCTTTCCATGGTTCGGGGCCAAGAGCACGGAGAAGAGTCGCAGGGTGAAAGGTGCCTGCGCCGACTTCCATATCATAGGGCTGCTGGACGATACAGCCATGTTCAGCCCAGTACGTTCCAAGTTCAAAAATAATATTTTGAAAATTCATCAACCTTCCTCACTGTTTTTATAACTGTCTTTCTTGCATATTGCAGAATTCACGTCCTAATACTGGACTAGTATATAATTGCTAACTTGACTTTTGTCCATGGGCTCCTCATTATATTCGGCGTAGAGTATTTCATAAATAGCTTATCTTTCTCTACTGTGCGCAAATTTTCTCTTTTATCGTAGGGGGTGTTGTATGCAGAAAATTGATTCCTTGCCGGATCTTTCTGACATCGGAAAATTATTGAAAGGGATTACCTCTATCGCAATTGTCGGTTTGTCTCCTAAAGAAGACAGGCCGAGCAATATGGTAGCAAAATATCTCATGGATGCCGGTTATACGATCTACCCCGTCAATCCTGGACAAAAAGAAATTCTTGGAGAGATCTGCTATCCCGATCTATTATCAATTCCTCACAAGGTCGATGTAGTTAATATTTTTAGAAGACCTGAAGATGTCCCGCCTATTGTCGAAGACGCTGTTGCAATAGGAGCTCAGGCTGTCTGGATGCAGCAGGGTATCAGCAGCGACAGTGGTGCTGAGCTTGCGCGAAGTAATGGAATATTTGTTGTCATGGATAGATGTATAAAAATAGATCATAGTACTCTGGGCCTCTAAAAGGCTCGCTTCTAAGAGAACACTGAAAATTCGCAGTACACCTGAAATAAAACAATTTCCCTGTTGTTTTTCTGCCAGTTCATAGAGCATGGAACCTAAAACGTTGAGCATTCGTGGTGCACGGATGCATAACCTGAAGAATATCGATGTTGACTTGCCGCGCAATCAATTTGTGGTCTTTACCGGTCTTTCCGGTTCGGGAAAGTCCACATTAGCTTTTGATACACTCTATGCAGAAGGGCAGAGGCGCTATGTAGAGTCACTTTCAACGTATGCGAGGCAGTTCCTCGGGCAGATGGATAAACCTGATGTGGATTCTCTCGAAGGACTTTCTCCCGCTGTTTCTATTGAGCAGAAAACAACGAGTAAAAATCCCCGATCAACGGTGGGAACAGTGACGGAGATATATGACCATCTCCGGCTGCTCTTTGCCCGCTGCGGGCACCCTCACTGCCATATCTGCGGCAGCGAAATTCAAGCCCAGTCCATCGAAAATATGGTGGATTCGTTGATGGACCTGCCTGAAGGAACGAAAATCGTTCTTCTTGCCCCGCTTATTACTGCAAGAAAGGGGAGGCATGAGCAGCTCCTGGCAAGAATTCGCAAGGAAGGGTTTGTGCGGGTACGGATCAACGGCGACATATTACACGCTGATGATGTCCTCTCTTTAGAAAAGAATCGTAAACATTCCATTGAGGTGGTCGTTGACCGTCTGGTGGTAAAAAAAACAGCGAGGAGGCGTCTGGCCGATTCCGTCACCACCGCAGTCAAACTGACAGAAGGTTTTCTTCTGGTTCTTTTCCCAGAAGACAATTCAGAGCGGCTCTTCAGCGAACTGGCCGCCTGTCATACCTGTTCCATTTCTGTGCCGCCAATGAGTACGCAGCTGTTTTCATTCAATAATCCCCAGGGTGCCTGCGATGAATGCGGTGGCCTGGGCGTAAATCAGGTCTTTGACCCTGCTCTTGTCGTGCCGGATCCAGGCAAATCTATTTCTGCGGGAGCTTTCGCCCCCTGGGGATGGAGAGGTGAGGCTTCCTATACCGGGCAGATGCTCAGTGGTGTGGCAAAACACTTTGGAGTTTCACTAAAAAGGCCATTTCACGAGCTGTCTGAAAAGGTGCAGCAGGTTTTCCTGTATGGTTCCGGTACCGAAGAGATTCATTTTCATTACCAGAAAGGCCG
>CAXMTO010000187.1:0-2884 GCA_964196355.1 uncultured Myxococcota bacterium | reverse complement strand
GGTATTGCATGACAGACTCACGATCCACACTAACCAAGTCATAGGATTCACCTGGACGCAATGGTAAAAAATTAGTAATGGAAATAGACTGAACGTTTTTGAAATGAGAAGTAAATTTGAAAAATTCGCAATGAGATGGGAGAAGAAATGACAGATTTAATCAGCAAAGAGCTCTTCCTGGAGTTGGCGAAACTTGATCCAGGTGATGTCTGTAAACGTGCATCATGTCAATTTGAGGCGGCTTACAATTGCTACTCTTTGGTTTTGTGGGGTGTTGCTTATAAAATTTATCCGGACAAATGTAAAATTATATGCACCGATGAATCACGCCGGCTTCATGAATATTTTGAGTTATTTGCCATTCACTATCTTCTTACCGCTCAGGATGTAACTGTGCGCAATGAGTGGATATCGGAAAAAGACCTCTCCGGTGGGGTAACTTTTTTTCGAGGTCCCCATGAGATTCCAACAAAATTGATCGCCGCAAAAGCCGATAAATCTTTAGATGAATTCAGAGAACTCTGCCTGATGATCGGCGGCACTCCCCTGGAAATGGCAGATACAGCCTTCATGTTTCACATTACCGATCGCGTACCAGTTGCTGTACTCTACTGGGCAGGAGATGATGAATTTCCGTCGGAATCAAAAATCCTATATGACAAGAGCCTGCAACACCATTTCGCTCTTGATATAGTTTTTGCTCTGGCCGTAGGTATTTGTGAAGAATTAGGTAAGGAGTAGATTACTGAACTCTTGAGTCATACTGCATAGCCTTTGTTTTGGTCAATCATCCTCTTCCTGCAGGGGGAGGGGCAGGAGCTTTTTCTTTTTTTCGATAAACCAGGCCGTTAAATCTGGCGATAATTATCCCTTTTTCGTCGGTGACCAGAACATCGTAGGCGCCGATTCGTTTTGGTTCGTCTACTTCCGTTGCGGTTGCGTAGAGCGTTCCTGTTGATTTGCTGTTTAAAAAGGAGATATTAACATTGAGTGCCAGGGCTAACTGTCCATGACTATTTGATGCCACCGCAAAAGCCAGATCAGCGAGAGTGAATAAAGCCCCTCCCTGGATAACGTTTGCAGCATTGAGATGTTTGTCTTCGATTATCAGGCTGGTTTTGCAATAACCTGTTCCGGCCTCGACTATCTCAATTCCCGTAAGAGCGGCATAACGATCGTGTGCGAAAATTCTTTTAGCTGTATTCGTATCCATGGTGCTCCCATTGCTGCAAAAGGCTGCCTTGAAAATTACTTTCTGGAATCTAGCAGACTACCTACCTTTCAAATCGATGAGTTATGCGAACGCCCCTTACATACCGACTGCGAACATTGCCTCGAGGTCATGACGAGAAAATGCTTTAAATGCGAGCATTGTCTCTGATTTTAAAATGGAATCGATGCTAAGCAATTTTTTAGTAACAAGATTTGCGAGGTCGTCATTTGATTTGACACGAACAAGCGCTATCAAATCATAATTTCCACTGACAGAATAAACTTCAGATATCCCTTCCATTTCAGCCAGTTGCTCGGCTACTTCATTGATTTTTGTTCGTTCTGTATTAATGAGAATAATTGAGGTGACCATATTTACTCCTTGCCCATATAGAGAACTCGGTATTAAGGTATTGTCTTCTATTAAAGAGGACATTTGGAAGTCGACAAGATCCGATCAAACATAATGTAAAATTGCCTATTGATCCAGTCGCAATCCCACCACGTCAACAAAAACGTATACTTATTTTCTGTCATTCTGTTCAATACCTCCTTGAGGGGTGCAAAAAAAAGAAATTTAAGAGTAAGGTGCTAAAAAGTCTAAGTAGGGGTTCTACTATGATAACTCGTAAAAATATTAAGCAGGCTGTGGTGATAGGAGGTGGCCAGATGGGCCCGGGTATCGCGTATACCCTGGCATCAGTCGGATGTCGTGTGTCGATCTATGCTCGGACTTTGGAGAGTGTAGAAAGAGGGATGGATAGATGCCGTACAGTCGTGGAAACATTGAGAGAAGCCGAGTGCATTTCTGACATGAAGGCTTCTCGGATTTTAAAAAATCTTTCCGGAACCACCAAATTGGAACCTGCGGTTGCCTTGGCGGATCTGGTTGTTGAATCTATTGCAGAGGATTTGGGTATAAAACAGGAGCTCTTTTCCAGGATAGAAAAAATCTGCCGGGATGAAACCATTCTAACTTCCAATACGTCGGGGCTGCCGGCATCTGAGCTGGCCAGCTTCCTCAAATCACCAGATCGTTTTGCTGTAACACATTTTTGGAATCCTCCGCATTTGATGCCCCTGGTAGAAGTGGTCAAGGGCGAAAAGACATCCCAGCAAACGGTTGACACACTGGTTGCCATTTTAGATGAAGCTGGGAAGAAACCGGTTGTCGTTCTTAAAGATACCCCCGGTCAGCTTGGCAATCGTCTGTTTCACGCACTTCTTCGGGAGGCAGTCTGGATGGTTCAGGAGGGGATTGCATCGGTTGAGGACGTGGACACCGCCATAAAAAACGGTTTAGGCAGGCGTTTTCCCGTATATGGTGCCCTGGAGCATCAGGATGTTGCCGGTCTCGATACTGTATTTGCGATCCAAAGTTATATGTGTAAGGCCCTGTGCAGTGACACAGAGCCAGCACAGTTTTTACAGAAAAAAGCTGCTGCAGGTGACTTCGGGGTTAAGTCCGGTCGCGGATTTTACGATTGGACTAAACGCGATATAGGGTCATTGTTGGAAAAAAGAGACTCTTTTCTTATAGAAATGCTTAAACGGGAGGCGGCTTCAATTACCCCTGAAGACTCTTGAGCGGCACTTTTGGGCACACAAAAAAATCCCCTTGTAACAAAATAAAATTACAAGGGGAATAAAAATGGCGGAGAGGGTGAGATTC
>CAXMTO010000186.1:0-4817 GCA_964196355.1 uncultured Myxococcota bacterium | reverse complement strand
GAACAATTACTCCGGCAAATAATCCTCACACACCGGAGAAAATATCTCAATCAGTACGGAATAGACATCACCATTCCAAGTTTCATAAACATGGCCGGAGGCATATCCCGCAACGCTCCTGACCTTTCCGTCAGGACTGTCAAAATAAAAGAATGATGGAGTTTTGCCTACTCTCCCTGGTATTCTTTGACATCAATGGCATGACCGAGAAACTCTTTTACTGAATAGCCGACATCCTTAACGCCGTTCCATGCCGCCACAAAATGGGGCTTTGCTTTTTTGTACGCTTCCTCATCAAAGGCAAGGCCCGGAGCGAAGTGTATTCGGATCGCCGAACAGAGCGTTGAGGCCCTTAACAGCTTCTTCAACCGCCTTGATTGCTCCTATGCCGCCTTCCTTGGCTATCTCTGTGGTTGTCTTTGGTGGGCGCGGCCCGCCTGTGGTGGTCGTAGGCCCGGTTTTTGGTGGTAAGGTTACCTCGGTCTTCGTGGAGGGTTCCCCAGATGTTTCGGGAACGTTCTCGGAGGCTTCCTTCTCTGAATAAACCTCGTCGAAGAGATCAGCCATTTCCTCTTTAGACATTTCCTGAACCTGTTCGAGTGTCGTCTTGACCTCTGGCTCTGGCGTTGTTTCTGTTTCTGTCTCCACCGGAGGGCCAGCGAAAGCGTCCCGGACAGCCTGTTGGTACTTGGCGACGTCTTCGTCCGTTGCGTCCTTTATCGTCTTTTTCTCCTTACCTATGTTGCCCTGGACGGTGACAACTTTACTTCCAGTCATGCAGTTGGTCGGGGATCTGAGGTTTTTCTATGGCAACCTCGACAAGACGGTACTTGGTGACGTTTGTCCCATCATAAGGCCCGTCTCCGGCCTTCTCGGTTGTCACTTCTATGGCATAGACGGCTTTGCAGGAATCAGCATTAGAAGAAAGAAAAAGTAAGTATCCTTGAGATACCAGGGAGACAGGAAGGCAGGATCAGAAATGGCTCTGCCTTTTTTATTTCAACATACCTTCCAGCACCATATCAGGGCAACCTTACCTTTTTCTGACAATATTTTCCTACTTAATGATTGCTTGCCGCAGGATTACGTATTGTATATTGTGGAATCAGGAAAATATAGATCACCCTCACAAAAGGAAGGACAATGAGACTGAACCCACCTGATCTCGATATCTCTGAAAATTCTCCATTTGATCCAGATCACTTAAAAAGAGAGCCGCATATTAAATATTTGACTCAATTTGTCTCAACAATAAGAGAACCTTTTGTTCTGGCCATTGATGCACCTTGGGGAACGGGGAAACCCCATTCACCGATGGTAAGAGAAACGGTGTTGGGAAAAGATATTACAAAACTGGTAATTTAAAAAGAGAAGTTACTTTTAAAGACGGTAAAGCAGTTTCAGGTTACAACTACGAAGAGGACGGTAGAAAAAGAGAAATGACAAATGCTCACCTTCATAAAATCAACCAAGGTTTGTAGTAGTTGTTCTGTCTATCTGAAGATATTCTTTCTGTTATCATTTTCTCTCGAACCTACCATGTCCAACAAAAGGTAACTAACACTAACTATTTTGGGACATATGGTGCCACAGATGGTGCGCAAAACGAGGATAACGTAAAATGCCAGCAGAAATTGAGTTCACGGTAAAAGGTGGAACGTTCGGAAATGATGTCGATAATGGGCATAATTTCCAAGCAATTAAATTTGTGATAGTTCATTGTGAGGAAATCAAGAAAATCACGAAATCCATCAGACTAGCACTTAAGAATGAAAATAAGGACTTAGGGATAAAAAGAGCAAATGATATCAAGAAAAATAGTTTATCGTTATTCTTTCCGTGTGCTGTCCTTTCTGATAGTGCAACATTCGATGATAACGAACATGTAACTGCTACTGGTTTAGTTCAATTTGATTTAGATGAGTATTCTTTAGAGGATACTGTAACTATAAGAGAAGTGTTGATTGATAAGATTCCTTGTTTATACTACGCATTTATTTCACCTAAAGGTGGCCTCAAATTTGCGATTTATACTGACTTCACAGAAAGCAATAAGCAAGTGATAAAATATAAGTACAAACTGGTCTACAACATTGTAAGAGAACATATTTTGCAGAATATTGAATTAATAACCAAGTTAGATAATACTTCAAACCAGATAACAAGAGGATGTTATTTATCACATGACCCAGATATTTACTGGAATAACGAGTGTCAATTGTTTGAAGTTAATAAAGAAATAAATGATTTATACAATAAAGAAAATGAAGAGAGACAGAAATGGTGTTAGTAAAGGTTACTACCAAACTGGTGAGGTAAAATGGGAGGCAACATCCACCGATGGAAAAATGAATGGTGTTGCGAAAGAATATTACGAAACTGGTAATTTAAAAAGAGAGGTAGTTTACAAAGATGATATAGCAGTTTCAGGTTACAACTACGAAGAGGATGGTAGGAAAAGAAAAATGACAAATGCTCATCTTCATAACATTAATAAATGATTGTGTTTGATGTAGTTGTCGTAAGTCATTCATTCTGTAATCATTTTCTACAATGACCCAACCATATCCCCCAACATCACAGGATTAGTAGAAATATATCGACTTGTAGTGGTAATGGAACTATGTCCCATCAATACACTTATACTCTTGATGTCATATCCAACCTGAATAAGATTTGTTGCAAAGGTTCTACTACCTGAATGACTACTACACCCTTTGAGTCCCGACTTCTTATACAATCTATCGTAAGAATCAAGAGCATGTCTAACCCACGGTTCAGCTTATTTGCTCAAGCATTTCCCTGCACTCTTTCAATAGTTTGCTTATCTTTTTCTTCTCTGATATAGCTTTTTTTGTCCTACAACCATGCTTTAAAGCGTTTGTATTCCCTTTGCCAGCGCCTGTGGACTTGCCACCATGCATGCGGCATCTGCCATTCTTCATCGCGGGTGCATTACAGGGCTGAACAGGTAAAGCGGATCGAGTTATCGCTATTGTAGCGATAGTTACAATCTCTATGCTTGGGAAAAAAGACATGGTTTAACAAAGAGGTGAATTATGGAACTTGTCGAGGTGAAGAGAGATGAAATTTATTGTGACAGTAGTTTGGTTGCCCGGAAGATGGGTCTGAAACACCGCAAAGTGGTATCCACTATCGAAAACTTTGTGACGATTTGAGGGGGCTTACTAAGCCCCCTCAAATCCCGATAAAAGAAGATCGAATTTACCGTGGAAGAGATTACACAGCTTATCTAATGAGTAGAGAATTTTTCTCTTTACTAGCAATGAGATTTCAGGGGACTAAAGCTCTTGAGTGGCAAGGAGGGATTTGTTAGCCTTATCACTGGATTCATCAAAACAAATTTGATACATTTTGCTTTGGTTTAAACCCTGAAAATCTGCATAATATGACCTCATCAGGGGAAATCAAACTTTTAATAAATGGTTAGCTGCAATGGAGGCATCAATGATTCGACATATTCTCCTCATAAAATTTAAAGATTCTGCCGAGCATCCTCAAATTGATGAGCTAAAAGCGTTATTCGATGCAATCCCGAACAAAGTGGACGGGGTAGTTTCAGTCGAATGGGGCATAAATGACAGTCCGGAGTATAAGAACAAGGGGTATACGCATTCAGTATTGATGACTTTTTCAGACGAAAAAGGCCGTCAAAATTATCTTCCGCATCCAGAGCATGAAGCGCTTAAGAATATATTCAGGCCGTTGTTGGAAGACATTGTGGTTTTTGATTATCAAGTTTAGCGTCAGGCAGCTAACAAGGCATTAGTTAGTACTAATCCTGTATATTTTCTTTCTTGACGATCCACTCACTCGCTGTTTTCAAAAAGGATACAATCAAAGGATGGGGAAACGATTCATTCGGATTTAGTTGAGGTTGGAACAATGTCGCTACAAAAAAACGGCAATTGGGTATGCGGACGGCCCAGACCTACTTGCATTCTCGGCTGATGATCCAGGCACCTACATAGGCACAGTCAACACTCCCATAGGGATTTTCCAATCAAACAATGTTACCGAATTTATCTCTGATAATTTAAGTGAATTAGTTGGAGACACACAAGAACTAAATAAAGAGGTATCCTCAACGCATTACGATGTTACATATGAAGCTGATGGGGTTTTAAGTAATCGGTCATACAGAGATGGGATCGCCACAGAATTTACTTATAATCGTTTTACCGGTGATGCAATTATGAATATCAATGATTGGCATATCCCCTTAAGTGATGGATATATGGGTTGTGGAAAGGGGATATGTGGAGGAGAGATGTCTATGATGATTTATGCGACAGCAAATTATCAAACAGAAGTTGCGGTTTTGGTCACCGATCCAGTACCGGAACCAGCCACCATGCTCCTCTTCGGTACAGGATTAGTAGGGCTCGCTGGGCTTAGATTCAGAAGGAAGAAGTAAGTATCCTTGAGATACCAGGGAGAGAGGAAGGCAGGGTCAGAAATGGCTCTGCCTTTTTTGTTCTAAACAAGAGACAATTCCGGTTGTGCCGAGATAAATCCACAACCTCGGAAATCCCGTCCGGGATGAAATTGGTTATTGCTAGCCAGTGGGTGAATGCTTGTAAAACTGATGGGTTCCAGAAAATTGATAATCTGGAACCATCTTGCACTCCATAATGCTTTTTTATTGTCAGGCATTTCTGAGCAGGATTGAGTTTTTAAAGGTTTAAAAAAGGTTTTTATGTTGCTAGGCTCGGGGGTGACTTGGTAATGACATGTACAGGAATAGTGTCAACTTTCAAATTTGCTTAAATAGTTAACATTGCCAATAATAGCCT
>CAXMTO010000185.1:0-15603 GCA_964196355.1 uncultured Myxococcota bacterium | reverse complement strand
GCACATCATACCGGTCTTCCCCTGTTTAAATGGGTCAGTATTGTCTACTACATAGGCTTGCTAACCGCATGGGCAGTGGCCGCCTTTGGCACCACAAAAGGCATGATAACAGGACATTTGTTTCGGCTACCGCCATCGTCTGTAACACCCATTAAATCTGTCAAGGAGCCTCACTACCCAGGCGACATAGAAGATGATATGTAATTTTTTAATTGAATGACAATGCATAGAATCATTTCACATGAAAAGAATGTCCAGATCGAGAAGTTAATCCTCCATTTTTATGTAAACTCAGGAGTGACAATCATGAACAAACCTACCATTATTTTCCAGTTCAAGATCACCCTTAAAGATATCAATCCATCCATTTGGCGCAGAATACAAGTCCCATCAAAATACTCTTTCTGGGATTTGCATGTCGCTATACAGGATTCAATGACATGGTTTGATTGCCATCTCCATGCATTTCGCATGAAGAGACCGCATGGTAGAAAAATACTTGAAATTGGAATCCCATCAGACGACTTTGACGATATTGAATGCCTGCCTGGCTGGGATGAATATATTGCTGACTACTTTATTAAGCCGGGAAAGACAGCAGAATATGAATACGATTTTGGAGATAGCTGGCACCATGAAATTCTATTCGAGGGGGTGTTGTTAAAAGAAAAAAACATCAAATACCCTGTTTGCCTGGCAGGGGAAAGAGCATGTCCCCCCGAGGATTGCGGAGGTGTATGGGGGTATGAAAAACTTCTTGCAGTCCTGCAAAATCCAAAAGACGAGGAGTATGAGAGTATGGTCGAATGGCTGAGTGGTTGGTATGGGAAATATGACCCTGAAAAATTTGATAAAGAAAAAATAAAATTCGATAATCCTAAAACTCGATGGAATAAATGCGCAGCAATTGAAGCTTTGGTCAAGCTCTAGCCCGGATTTCTCACCAGCAAAGATGATTACATATTCAAGAAGCACCTCAGTGAATTCTAGTAGTCTATGTTTGCTGGGGTAGCGACGCGGAAGATGTGATCATATCTGCTGGCTTTTGGTGTCCTTTCTTGGGTACTTCGGGCAATTTTAACGTCGACTGGTCAGAATTTTACCGATCTATTTTACAGTCTTTCAATAATAATTCGTCTTGTCTAATCCTATGATGCCTTATTTTTTTTCAGCCGAACTGAGCATGGGGTTGGTTGATTTGTTATTGCCATCCCTCCAACCTCCAGATTGATCGCATTGAATGTGCACGCCTTGCTACAGGCAAAACAAGATATACATTCCTTATCGTCAGGTGACTCATTAAAGCGCACTCCCATAGGACAAACATCATGACAGGCTGCACAATTGGTGCATTTTATGGGATCAAGGCGCAGCTTGACCATTTTGACTTTACTGAACAGGGCGTAAAAAGCACCAAGTGGACATGATGTTCGGCAGAAAGGACGACTGGTCAAAACAGCCCATACAAGAAAGAGAGTGAGGAAAAAAAACTTGTTCACAAAAACTAGCCCTAAATTTGCTCGTAATCCTGGCTGTATAATAAGCATGGGGATACCGGCCTCTAGTGTGCCTGCTGGACATAAATACTTACAAAACCAGGGGAGTCCAAGGCCATACTCGTCAACGGCAAAAAGGGGCAGAAGGATGACCATAAATACCAGAAGAGCATATTTTATATAGCGCAAGGGACGCCAGACATCAAACTTAGGTGAAGGGATTTTAAAAAGAAGCTCCTGGAAGAGGCCAAAAGGACAAGCCCAGCCACATACCATTCGGCCTGCAAAACTACCGATTACCCCCATAGTACCTACAACGTAGAACCCTACAAAGAATTGGCCGCTTTCCAAAGCCATCCGAATCCCAGCCAGGAGTTGCTGTAAGGCACCAAGAGGGCAATATGTTGTCGCGGCCGGGCAGGAATAACAATTAAGGCCTGGTGAACAGACCACCTTGAGAGGGCCCTGGTAAATCCCCCTCGTGACCGGGAAATTCCAGTAGCCATTAGTAAAAAGAAAAAACAGGGCTTGAACCCATTTGCGGACGAGATCCATAAATCTAACCTCAACCGATACCTATGCAGGGCAAACAAATTTGGGTTGCCTGTTCCAGGACCCGTGATGGCTCACCCAAACTAATTCCAACAACTCCAAGGGCAAGAAAAATAAGTATTGCCAGAAATGGTGCTATCTGAATTTTCTGTTTTGTCGCTTTATCTTTTTGCTTTCTCATATAAACCCCTGTCCTTCTAATCAAAATTACTCATTAATATATCTACTCAGCATATGCCTAATTTTGGGGGAGCCCCAATGCTCAGGACCAATGAATTTTTTCCGGAGCACTCCCTGTTTATCGACTATATAGGTTTCAGGTAGTCCTGTCAGTCCATATTCCTTGCCTGCCGTATTATCCTGATCATCAAGAATTGGCATGGTAATTCCAAGTTTTGCAGCAAAGATATCCGCTAGTGCCGGATCGTCTTTATTGAGTACGGCCAACATTTTAAATTTATCTTTTTGCTGTGTAGCGTAAAGTTTTTGCATTGAGGGCATCTCTTCCCGGCAGGGAGGACACCAGGTTGCCCAAAAATTAATAAATACCACCTGGCCCTTCAGTTCCGAAAGAGTCCATGTTTTGCCCTTTCTGTCTGCAAGGGTGAAGTCCGGAGCTGGTTTACCAACTGTCGCCACCTTTGGCTCTTGTCCACAGGCAGTGATGAACCAAGGTAAACAAAATATTAAAATTAAAAATGATAATTTTCTCATAATGATCTTTCGCCTTACAAGCACTTACTCTTGCTGGATAGGTTGTTTAATTCAAGTAATTGGCCTTGATTTCGGATTCAACCAATTGCTGTAATTGTTTGTAGCCAAAGACTTGGAGGGGCTTCCCATTGGCGAAGAATCCCGGCGTTTTGTTAACATTAAGGGTTTCTGCATCGGCAAGATCCTGAGCAATGATTTTTTCAATTGCAGGATCATTCATATCTTTTTTTATCTGTTCTATGTCGAGTCCTGCCTTTGGCAGAAATTGCCATATTCTCTGAGGTTGCGGATTGCTGTGACTGGCCCAGTATGGTTGTGATTTATACATAACATCCAATGCCTCCCAATATTTCCCTTGTTTTTTGGCGGCCTCTAGGATCTTGACAAAATAATCGGAGCCATGATGGAAGGGAGCGTAACGAATAACAAGTTTTATTTTTCCTGGGTTGGCGTCCATCATCTGCTTAACGAAGGGGGAAAAAGCTGCACAGGTTTCACAGGCAGGATCTGTAAACTTAACAAGATATACTTTCGCATCATCACTACCAAGGACCTGAGAATGCTCCCTGACAAAGGTTGAAGCGTTTTCTTCAGCCATAAAACCGAACTTTTCAGCCTGTTTACTCTCGTAGTAGGAACTGCCGAGGAAAAAAGCAACGAACAAGGCAATACACGCAAACCCAAACATTACATATTTCATTAAAACATCCTCCGTTCCCGGTTCATCCGGATTATAATAATTAAAAGGGCTATTATTGTTGAGAAAGAAAGTAAAGAAAGCATTGGTATGGTGACAAACCCAAACAGATTTATATACTCTTCTGTACATGAAACTCCCTGAGCGCAAGGTTGGATACTCTTCGGAATGACGCCACTATACATCAGGGTATGGTAGAGTGCTGTCAACCAGCCTGCTAAAGCTAAAGGCAGGGCGTATTTTACAACACTTTTATCAAAAGGAAAAAGTCCTATCGCCAAAATTATGACTAAAGGAAACAGAAATATTCTCTGATACCAACACAAAACACATGGTGCAAACTGCATTACGTGACTAAAAAAGAGGCTTCCAGCGGTAGAAGTGCTGGCTATGAACCAACATAGAAAAAGAAATATCCAGTTGAAATCTAATTGTTTTTCTGGCTGAGGCATTTTAAAAGATCCAAAAAAAGAGTGCTCGATTTAAAAGAGGGCAAACTGCTACATAGTGGCAGTAGGTTATTACTGCAATTGTTTCAATATGTCAGCAACAAAAGAACACTCATAAGTGGATTACATATTTTTCATCCAAGATTCCTCCAAACCATCAATAATCAGGAACCATCTTCTCTTTGAAGGTACTTTTATCCTGTTAGGATTTTTCTGAAAAATACGGATTTTAAAAAGTCAAAACACCTTCTGATATTGCTAGGCTTTTAGGTCAAATTCGTAATTATGTTTACAGGAATAAGGTCAACAGAGGGATACTCGCCTGAACCACTTCTTTGCAGTCACTGTGGTGGACTGATGAAAATAATCAGCTTCATCTATGAGAGCGGAAGGTGATCAAGAAGATACTGGTGCATCTTGGCTTATTCCAAGAACAGGAACAGAAGCGAGGGCCACCCCCGTCACCGAAGAGATGTCCGGAAAGAGTTATTGAGCCTTAAGGCGATGGCTGGCCGGAGTATGAGGAGCCTGCTATCGATGTACAGACGCTTTGATTGTCTGTCACGGGGTACTGTTGCCGAAATTAAGGGTGAATTGGGGCGTTTTTGTTGGAATATTCACGGAAAAGATTGAGTTATTATAATGGAATAAAATACAGAGGGAATAGCACCTTATTACTGTTATCAGCACATCAAATTTGCCAGCTTTTTGCCCAGCTCTGAAGCCTGATCAAGGGTACCTTGGTCTTCTTTCACCTTGCCTTTATCAAAAACCTTAAAAACAGCAAGCTCACCTACCACTTTGTAACCTAAGGCCTCAATTGGTCTTTTCATTGCCTCCAGCGTGAAACCCATGTCCTCTTCGTTCTCCTGTTCACAAACAGCCACAACAACAGCCTTTCTGCCTTGATCTGCCAACTGACTGCTCCAGTCTCTGGGGCGATCATTTGTAAAATCGTAGAAACAGTAGAGACGATCGATAAACGCCTTCATCCAAGAGGTGACGTTGTAATTATGTGTAGGACAGACCAATACCAATCCTTTCGATGATAGTATCTTTGGATAGATCAAGGACATTCCATCTAATATCCCAGTACATATTTTATCATTCCTGCACTTCTCACATCCTATACACCCTTGAAATGCTATGTCTCGCAAATGAACCGCAGATGTGGCTATTCCCTGCTTTGCTATGCTTTCGAATATCTGATTCAGCAACACATCTGAGTTTCCATTCTTACGGGGACTTCCGCTAATTCCAAGAACTTGATTTCCTGGAGTATTACCAGTTGTTGTTGCTAAATCACGTACTGCCGATCTTATGAAAGATTTAGATAAGTTCATAATGCTAACCCCGGTAAACGATAAGAAACCCTGCACTCTTTTCAGTACCCGCTTGAAGGGTATAAGTGCCTTGGTGATTACACTAAGTTCCTAACTTCAATACACTCTCCATATTTCTTGTTTTTTATGACGGGTTTTATGGAGTAAGTCACTAAAAAAGGGTGACAGATCATGAAGTCCACCGCTTAGCCTGGTTAAGTTTTGTCCAGACGCCATCTAATCAAATAATAGATTGCAGCACCGACTAAGCCGCTATATAGGCAAAATTTGTGTAATGCACCAATCGAAACAAAGCCATGAAAATTATTGACGAGAGTCATTGGATAAAAAGGCTGTACATCAGTATGTGTAGCGCTATCTATCAAGACATGGCTGAAACTGCCAATAAAAGCACTTAGAAATGCCACCCGCCATTTAATGGTAATAGCTTGCCCTTTCGCCATACCTAGAATTTTAAGGCCAATTTCAGAAAAGTACTTTCCTGTCAGTGCTGAAATAGCACCTATTAGTATTGCGCCAATATAAGTATGCGTAAAACCATGCAAATGCCCCTTGCCTGTAATCATGACTATTAAAGGCTGAAGATCCATCATTATCTGTGCCCAACCAAAAACCATTAAGCTAAAACTACTCTGCAAGATGGCCTTTATAAGAATTCCCGGGCCCATGTGAATAGGGGTAAAGGGCATAATTTCCCTGTAAATTTAAAGAGTTGGCTTCCAGATTTCTGATATCTGCCACAATCACAATGAGTTGACAGTAAGATTTCACTTCCTGAGTAGATACCGGCAACCCGACTGCAATGATTGACAGGTATAACCAATATGACGCATATTAGAATTTGAAAAAACATTTCAGGACGGAAACTCTAAGGGATCAAAGAGAACAGGTTTTTGAACAAGCCCTGGAAGCGCAAAGGCTAATCGCGCCGCCAGGGACTAGGAGGCTGTCCCACTGAAAGGAACGGGAATCATAGAAATTACTCTCTTTAAGAATTTTCGTTCCTTCATTAAGATAAAATCCTGTTTATTCTTCCAACAACTACTCGAAATAAATACACGTAATAGAATTGCTTCACCTCCATTGATTTGTCAATAATTTAATTAAGATTTGTTGGGAGCAAGTAAACTGTCCACTGCTGTCGCAAATGATCTGTCCGGATTAATTTGACGTGGCAAAAAATTAATAGACACTTGCCTTAGATTGAAATTATAGTCTTGGGAGAGGGCTGATCTAATGAACAAGAAAAGAAAAAAATACACTGAAGAATTCAAGGAAGAGGCGACATCTCTTCATGCAAATTCTTTACTCAATCGCGCGATTTTTACCATCGTTGCAGTTGCCATCATCCTTAACAGTACTCTGGTTGAAGCCGGAGAGCGGACTAGTATCGGCCTCGTTCTCGGTGGTGGAGGCGCACGGGGCGCTGCTCATATCGGTGTTTTGCAGGTTCTCAAAGAACAACGTATTCCCATAGACTGCCTGTCAGGTACCAGCATGGGTGCCCTTGTATCAGGCGCTTTCGCGGCTGGGCTGAGCCCGGAAGAAATGATATCGGCAATGGACAAGGCCAATTGGCGGGATATGTTTAATGATAATCCACCCATGTACGACACGAACCCTCGCAGGAAATCTCTCTCCCGTCGCTTCATCCCAGGCTCAGAAATGGGTGTTACAGAAAACGGGCCTGAAGCTCTTCCCGGTGTCGTTGATGGTCAAAAAATCAAACTTTTTATCAATAAACTGGTCCATAGTGAATACGGAGAACCACAAATTGAAAAGATGCATATACCTTTGTCGATTGTCTCCACCGATCTGGTTACCGGTGGGAAAGTTGTGTTCCGCAAAGGAAGTCTAACCAAAGCAATGCGCGCCAGCATGTCGGTACCGGCGGCCATGTCGCCCGTCAAAGACGGGGAAAAACTGCTGGTTGATGGCTCTCTGGTGGCAAACGTTCCCATAGGTGAAGTACGAGACCAATGTAATCCGGATATTGTCATCGCCGTCAATGTCGGATCCCCTTTACTCAAAGCAGAGCAGATAGGCGGGATACCTTCGACAGTTGCCCAGATGGTTAATATCCTGACCGAACAGAATGTCACCAGATCCCTCGCAGATCTCAGACCAGATGATATCCTCATTAAGCCCGACCTAAAGGGTATAAGTGCGGGTGATTTTGAGCGGTACAACGAAACGGTAAAACGGGGCCGGGAGGCAACTGAGGCTATACTTCCCCGGCTTCGGGAACTGAGTGTTGACACGGCACAATATGAAGATTGGCTGGTACACATAAAACAGATCTATCCCGAGTCTCTACCAGTTGTTGATGAGGTTGAAATTGCCGGAATCAACCGGGTCAATCCAAAATATGTGGAACGGCATCTGCAAAAATACGAAGGTGATCCAATCAATACCGAAAATCTCGAAAATGATTTGGGTCGTATCTATGGGGATGGCGAATATCAGAGTGTGGATTATTCCCTGCTGACCACAAGAGACAAGAATATCTTGCGTATCACCCCGATAGAGAAAAAACATGGCCCTGATTACATACGACTCGGACTGAATCTCGAGTCAAGACATGATGATTCGGCCTTCAATTTCCGGGCAGCCTACCATAAAACATGGCTCAATCACCTCGGAGGAGAATGGCTCGGAGGTGTACAGATCGGCGATGAGCCCAGGGTATTTACCGAGTTCTACCAGCCTCTTGATCCGATAGAGCGATTCTTTTTAGAACCCAAACTATCCTTCACCAGAAGGTCGCTGAACATTTATGAAAATAACAGAAGTCTCGCGGAGTATGAAACCGACGAAATCGTCCTAGACCTGCTCGGTGGAGTCAATATCGGTTTGCTTGGCCCTATCACAATCGGCTGGTCTGAGCGCTACCGAAGTGCCGACCTGAAGATCGGAAATCCGCTACTCAGTACTGACGAGAAACGTTTTGGAGGGTGGCTTGCAACTGTTTATTTTGATCAGTTTGATCGTGTGTACGTGCCAACCCATGGTTGGTCTTTTAAAGGTAGTTATTTTGATACCTCCGAAGAAAATTACAGTAAGGCGAGGTTGGATTTGCGCGGAGCCCAGAACTTCAGTGATTACGTGTTTTCTGGACGCCTGCAGATCGCGGGTTCTCCCAGGGGCATTCTGCCTGTGTATGATTCCGTTGCTCTGGGAGGCTTTCTAAATCTTAGCGGTTTTATGCCCGAACAGATCATTGGAGATTCTCTCTATTATGGGAGCGTCCGAGCCGAAAAAATACTCGGGCAGTTACCGATTGGTCTTCGTGGAGATATGCGTATAGGAGTTGCCTTGGAAACTGGCAAAGTGGACGGCCGGTATACCGAGCTCGAACTGGAGGGCTGGCAGAATTCGATTGCTGTCTATCTTGGTGGTGAGACTCCTATTGGTCCGGTTTTCATCGGTTATGGTTATGCACAGGAAGGGATGTCGAGCATATATCTCTTTATCGGAACTCCATGATCCAACCCGAATTTCCCCGTTCGAGGTTGATGCAGATGAATGCGTCATAATGGCTGGCTTTTTGGATATTGTTTTTATTGCAAGTGCCGTGATCATCGCAGATTTGTAAATTTTATCAGTTCACATCGGAGCGAAGAGTGGAGCAATCAATACTGATGAACTGAACGATTTAGAATTTGATGCTATGTTTTTACATCAAATTCAGCCGGGCATTTCGTTTCTGATAGTGTGATTTGGAAATGAAGAGGTTCAAGAGAAGGGAGCTTTCCCTCCTTTTGACAAAAAGAAGCATGGTAGCAACAAGCAGGTGACCATCCCATGACTTTATTTGTGGTACGTTTACTGAAAGGATCTTCTTATTTGCTATCAATATTGCAACTTTAAAACCGGTGGTCTGGCGAGCATTTTCAAGTGGCTTTTCAGTCGTTCAACAGAAGACCATTGTGATCCTGAGTTGAGATTTGAAGGTGAATTGCTGAGAATATGCTGGAGATAGTATTAAAACTTTATGAGGTCAAAACTAGCATTAATCAGATGTAGGAGTTGATTTGAGAATCACTCGTGATTTTCTAACCCTACCTAACCATACAGCGACACTTAAAATAACTTGATCTGTACCGAAAGAAGTTGTAGTTAATAGCGGGTTAGGATGCTGTGACTCAGTCCCTGATTGATTTTAGTACCTTACTCCAGAACTTCTGTATTAAAAAACAAGAAACTGAGGAATGTCTTTTGAAATTATGTTGTTAGATATATAACCATGGTACTTATACCCCCTTGTGGGGTGTTAGTACCTTACTCCAGAACTTCTGTAATAAAAAACAAGAAACTTAGGAATGTCTTTTGAAATTATGAAAAAGCTCATTATAACAACTGCATTGACTGGAAATGTACCAACGAAAGAAAAAAATGAGAATGTTCCCATTTCGCCTGATGAGATTGCAGATGATGTGAAAAAATGTGCGGACGCAGGAGCGTCACTTTTTCACATACATGCCAGAGATATTGACCAAAAACCCACACTTGATATAGCTATATTCAAGAAAATAGTCCGAAAAGTTAAAGAAAAAGCTCCTAATGTTATCATTCAACTGTCAACAGGTGCGAGAGCAGGAAAGGATTTTGAAAAAAGATCCGCTCCAATCAAACTTCTTCCTGAAATGGGCTCATTTACGACAGGCTCCAATAATCTTCCAGGAATTGTATATGAAAACTCACCTCAATTTATTAGCTATCTGGGGGGAGTGTACAAGGAGACAGGGGTAAAGCCGGAAATTGAAATTTTCGAACCGGGGATGATAAGCAATGCTCTTTTTTTAGTAAAAAAGGAAATTTTGACTCCGCCTCTGCATTTTTGTTTTGTCCTTGGAGCCCCGGGTTCCATGTCCGGTAATGTTGCTAATCTCGTTTTCCTGGTATCAAATATTCCTGCTAATTCTTCATGGTCAGTCGCAGGAATAGGCAACGCTGAAATTCCTCTTGCAGCAGCTGCCATTGCAATGGGAGGGAATGTGCGCGTCGGTGTAGAAGATAATTCGTTTATGCCCGACGGATCAATTTCGTCAAATCTAAAATTAGTTGAAAAAATTGTCAGGATTTCAAAAGAGCTTGGTAGAGAAATAGCCACACCTGATGAAGCACGTGAGATTTTATCCTTAAACCCCAACAACAAAGATAGAATACTCACGAAAATATAATAAGGCTCAAACAAACTGAGCCACTTCTCTGACGTGTTTCTTAAACATCCCTTTGTGGCCACATTAATCTTTCAAAAGACCCGTTAATAACGCAAGTTCTCAGCGTAGTATTAGAATCCTCTGTCCTCGGCGCGGTACGTTTGGAATATGAAAAAAAAGATTGCTTTACTTGCACTTCTTGCTGCATTTCCACCCCTTTCTACCGCTATGTATCTGGGTGCTATTCCACTGCTGGTGGATTCCTGGCAGCTACCACTCGCCACTGTAAATCTGACACTGGTTGGTTTTTTCGTAACATATTGCGGGTTTCTGTTGATATATGGCCCACTTTCGGATCGCTATGGCAGACGTCCACCGCTATTTGTTGGTCTTGGGATGTATATCATCGCCAGCTTCCTCTGCGCTTTTGCAGATAACGTCCAGTACCTGATAGCTGCCCGAATTCTGCAGGGAGCTGGAGCTGCGAGTGCATCTTCGATTGCCTTTGCAATCTGCAAGGACCTTTTCGACGGTAATTTGAGGCAACGCATTTTTCTTCAACTTGGGGTGATTGTCGCCGCAGCACCAATGCTTTCACCAATCATCGGCGGTTGGATTCTCGAATCGTTTTCCTGGCATTGGATATTCATCCTTCAAGCCTTCATGGGAATAATTGCCGCTGTTGGAGTCTGGTTAATGGATGAGTCGTTGCAAAAATTGAGTACGGAAAAATTTAGTAGGGTATTCAAGTGTTATGTGAGAATTGCTAGAAATAGACAATTTTTTCTGCTCACCCTAACTCTTGGCCTACTCGGTATCCCTACTTTTTCTTTTGTTGCTATATCTTCAGATATCTATATTAACGTTCTCGGGTATTCTGAACTAGAGTATGGGTACTTCTTCGCATTCAATGCCTCTGCTTTTATGATTGCGCCATTGGTCTTTTCCAGAACAGCCCGGTATTTGCAGCTTATTCATCTGCTTCCGCTCAGCTATTTTGGAATTTTATTGTCTTCAATACCGTTTTTGTTCCATCAGATTCCACAACCTTTCAGACTGGCAGTACCGATGTGGTCTATCACTTTCTTTTTCGCTTTCGGGAGACCTGCAGGCAACAATCTTATCTTAGAACAGGTTGAGCAGGATGTGGGAGCTGCGTCATCCTTCATGGTGTTCGTTTTCTTTATGACAGGTGCCTGTTCGATGTGGTTTATCTCCCTGGGTTGGCAGGATGCCATCCAGGTTATAGGGGTGCTGGGTGTGTGTTCGGCAACTGTTGTTTTGGCAGGTTGGCTGGCTATTAACCGCCTATTTAAATTAAAACTCCCATAAACCCCTCTCTTGCTACCAGATTAGTTTTTCAACGTTCGCCATTGTCCCTATTACGAAAAATACCGAGAATTAGGATTAGATGAGGTTAGTGTAGAATTGTCCTGCTGCCGTGATGAACCTTTCGCCCGAGGTTTTAATCCTCGACTCAAGTTAGTGCGGCCAAAAACCATTATGGAAGGTGCTGATTACTGTGATTTTAGGTATTATTTACAACGTGAATGATTATAAAATTACTGCTTAATCTTTTCTTTATTGTTGCAAAAAATCTGGGTAACAAGGTTGACTAATTGGGGAGCAGGGAATTTTATTCCTCCACCCAATCGAGAGGATCATTTCAATTCAGAAACTGTGTTAAAAACGAATATTTTTCTCTTTTGGTATAATTTTCTGTTTTGCACATTACGACAGACAAGAGGGACATCTTCTTCATAGTAGACATAGGAATGCAATCATTGGCGGTGGACACCCATGTCATGAATGGAGTAATAACCTCATCACCTGGTTCAGTACCGAAATATTCGAGGAGAAGATGCATACCCGCTGCCCCGCAGAAATCGGAAAATCTCTTTTCAAATTCAACACAGCTGCTTCCGATAGTAACCCATCCACTCTCAAGAACTTGTCTTACTGCGTCAATACCTTCTCGACTGATGGTCGGTTGGGAAAAAGGTGAAAATGCTTTCAGCATGGACTATAAGCCTGAGGTATATTGAGTATTCATCACTCATATGCCAATTCTGGAATTTACCATGAAATATTCAACTGCGATAAAAGAAACATAGACAAGTGGATAGGATATCAGCACCACCTTGTCGATGTATGACGCCAACTCAATTTTGCCCTTAGCCTCAAGTCGCTTCTGACACACGCTGATAAAAACGACCAGAGCGGCACAACAAAAACTGGTGATGATTATTCGATCCAACAAGGTTAAATAGCCAAGGCGCGGTAAATCATCTGAAATAGTAAAATTAAACGCCACGAATACCAGCAGATTACCGCTTGCAACCTCAAGTTGCTTGCCATAATCTTTGAGAAAGAAGATAACCCATGAGACACTAATGATTAAAAATAGAGGTAAAAGAATGCGAAACATATAAAAATTCAAATGTCGCTTCATCTCCAAGGTCGTGGAAAAGCGCGTATGTGTTAGATCTTTACCATAGGAAACCTCTTTAATGTCTTGTGAGTAATTTATTACCGACCACTCTTCTTCACCTAGCTGATCCCCCAGGATTTCACCGGGATTTTCAATACCTTCGAAGGTGAAAACATCAGTTGGTACATTGAGATCTAATCGCACTATAAATTTCTGATTGTCAAAAGGATATACTCGAAAATCAAAGTCCGGTGCCTGTAAAGTCACGGTAAATCGCTCGAGAAAGATTGTATCACCTGATGGTTCGATGAAAACACTCTGGATTTCCGACCAGCGTTTGCCCTGCTGATTGAAGAATGTGAAAAGAGGTAATAATATGTCATTTTTAATGGCCAGAGCCTTGAGACCGTTAACATCCATCATTTTCATTGCGCAGTTACACTTATCCTGGCTAAAAGCCAGAGCAGGATCCTGCCAGATCATTTGCAGTGAACCCACGACGGTAAAATTCTCCCTCTGTTGATCCACATTGACGATCTGATCAATCGATAATCCGACTTTTACATTCCTGGTGTCTTGAAAAACAGGGAGTCCTCTATCAATTGTATCAGCGTGTAATACTTCGGGGGCATTAATACCTGTGATGA
Organism: uncultured Myxococcota bacterium; assembly: GCA_964196355.1. Classification (GTDB taxonomy): domain Bacteria; phylum Desulfobacterota; class Desulfobulbia; order Desulfobulbales; family Desulfocapsaceae; genus Desulfomarina. The sequence goes on along the minus strand of CAXMTO010000185.1, from coordinate 2,112 downwards.
CCCTGTATTTAACCTCTTCTGAAAGATTGCCTGAATTACGGCCGTCAAGAGAAATGTATAATCCTGAAGCTCCGTTCTTAGTCTCGTAACTGAACATGACACCATTTGACTGCTCGTCGGCTTTGCCGAAAACAAGGGGTTTACCGCCAAAATCAGTTAGTAATAATCGAAGTGGTGGGTGATCCTTGGGACTGACAACTCGGACGTAAAGAGTATCACCTGGCTTTAAATTTCGAAGTTGATGAACGGCAAACTGTTTATCTACAGTAAATTTTTGTTCATAATTCTGGACATGCGAAGATGACTTGGTAGTTCTTTTTTCGACGATTGCAATGAGTTCACCGGTTGGCTCACCCTTCCCGGTTTCTACATCGGGTGTATTCAAACCCAGCGAGAGACGATAAGTCCCAGTTGTGAAGGTTGGCGTTAAGGACCCAAAAGATAGATAGGTAATCATGCTGCCGGCAAGGATACGATAGTCGCCGTCAGCTGGTACGGAGAATTTCAACCTCGCAGCATATCCCTGACCACCATCGTCGTCCCAAACAATAAACTTGTCACTGGCAAATTGGGAAAATGCGTCAACGAGATTCACGTCCGAATTCGCGATAAACTCAGATACATCGTCGTACTGAAAATCAGGATGGCTGTCTTTTCTAAACATACCGAGCATGGGGTCTAGATTACCACTGATGCCCTTCATGTTGGCATAGACTGTATCACCTTTTTTCAGATCAGCTAAAGTGTAAACTATACCTTGCTCATCTCCTAAGAAACCATCCAGCAACTGGATTCGTGGGCTGGTTTCTGCTGAAACAGATTTGCCAGTTATCGCAATAGCACATATACCGAAAATAATTGCGAGTAAGAGTAATCGGCAAGATTTGGGGGAAAAATGTTCTGACAATCTCACAGCACTGTTATACAATTCCTGTCTGGTATTCATTTTACTGTTATGAATTTCTTGCCAAAGAAGAAGATTACACATAGAAACACTCCGGGGTTCACAGTCACTCTTGATTTGTCGAAAAGATCTATGGGTGAGATATATCGAATAAGTTTTCTCAATTATTGGCGTCCCCAACAGTGAGGTTTGGGCACTACTCTGTCTCCGTCGCCACCGCAGACGAGGATTGTTCTGCCGATTGTGTCGTCCTCCTCTCTTCAGACGACCGTACGATCTTTTTCACAAGATAAAAGGGTAAACTTAAGGTACGAGCCAACATTTTTACAGGTTGGGCAATAAAATCCCGCAGGAGTGAATGTTTAACAATGGGATCGTTGAAGGAACCTGAAATATTAATTGTTTTAAATCGTTTATTTTTGTCACCGCCGACGATATATCCCACCACCGGAATTTTACCTAAATTGGATTTTGCCTGACTAATTAGCTTGAGATCCAGATTAATCAACCGCTCGGAAAATTCTATCGACCCTACTCCTTCAACATTCATCTGTGATGAATCGACCTCTATAGACTCTATGGTTGTTGCATTTTTACCGGCGAATGCCATTCCAGCAACAGCATAACGCACCACCAAGCCAGTTGTACTGTATCCTGGTAGCGAAAACGTAGCAAGAGCGGGAGCAGTATTAATGAACGCCATGATATTATTTACTGTTTTTAAATGCTTTAAAACAGTATTTTTGAACTCAAAGATGGCGGAGAACTGGTCGAAAGTTCCCTCGGCTGCCACAGCCATTTCCCCCTTTTCAAACCTTGAGCCGCCGATCAGACCAGACATGAACCTGCTGTTTAACCCGTTTCCTTCGAGGGTAAACTGTTCGCCATCCGCCTTCAGTTGGATAGAACCCGGCCCATGTTTGAGATCCATGGTAAACCGAATCACTTTTTTATGGCTGTGTTGGTATGAGTTGACCACGCACCTTTGTATGCACTTTCCAACCCATTTCTTCTAATTCGCTGTGAGCCATCATGCTAAAATCCCCTGAAACCCACACCTCTAATCCTATCCCGTTCGATTTTTTTCGCTAAAGAGCCCGTTACGTCGGCCACCATTTCACTCCAGATGATATGATCGCCAGGCAGAATAATAACGATGGTACCGTCTTTTTTTTCCGCACGCGCCAGTCTCGCGATGGGGGCAAGAT
>CAXMTO010000184.1:0-10840 GCA_964196355.1 uncultured Myxococcota bacterium | reverse complement strand
GCCGGAGGCCGGTTCATCCAGAACAAGCAGCTCGGGGTTGCCCAGAAGCGCGGCCCCAAGTCCCATTCGTTGTGTCATCCCTTTTGAATATTGGGAGGCTTTTTTCCTTTCACTGCCGTTCATCCCAACCTGTTCTAATATTTCCCCCACAGACTTTTTTGCACGGCTACCGATCAAACCGCAAAATGCAGCGTGTCGCATCAAATATTCCCCGCCGGACAGATAGGGCGGAATGCGGTTTAACTCAGCCAGGTATCCGACCTTCTTTCGCGATTCTGATCTCCAGGCGGGCAGCCCTTCTATGATGATGTTTCCGGCTGTACAGCGCGAAAAACCGAGAAGCAGGCGCACGAGGGTCGTCTTTCCGGCCCCGTTGGGTCCTAAGAGAGCAAAAGATTCCCCTTTATCGATATTGTAGGAAAACCCGTCCACGGCGACCAGATTGCCGTATTTTTTAATTACATTTTCAAATAAGATCACAGCCAAACCTTTTACGACCGCATGAATATTAAATTGCATTAGGAACTGATGCCAATACCTCCGACTCCCCAGCAACGTCCAGAGTTCAGAACTTATTGAAACAATGGGGCTTCAGCTTTGGCCTAAATGACACATAGGGTCGCAATCTTCAAGCTCACTGGATTTCTCAAAGCACAGCGGAGGGAAATTCCAGTGCAGCGCCTTGTATACGCCTGGCATGGGCGTGAACTTATTGGATTAAAGTTCCCTGTATGTGATCCTGTGTTAAGTCGTATGCTTAACACGAAACACTAACCGATGGCAAGGGCGTTACCGAGAGGTAATGTTTGGAGGAAGCCGGATGATATGTTTGGTTATGGCCGGTTGATAATTTTACTCGTACACATTTAGTTATGCGTTGGGGAGTGTTCCTTAGTGGACGCTGGTGGGTCTGGGAGTGAGGGCTTTTACTCACGCCATATCGACATGGGCCTCCGGAGAGACCAGCTCCGTGGTAGGCTAGATCGTCTTTACCTTCAAAACACATATATTGCTTAGACTTGGGATGATCCTGCTCCACTGCGAACGTGGGGTGCTTAAAAACTGTGTAGTGGGGTAACCGATGCTTCTACCCGGAAATCTCTTTTCTTGCCAGGCTATTCTGAATGACCCTGATATTCTAAAATCCCAAAAGCCCTTTTTATTGTGATTTGTTTTGGCAACCTAAGGCCTCTGGTGTATTGGGACAATCTGAAATGGTAGTATTAACTTCCTAACAGAAAATTTACCTACCACCATTTAATCTTACCTCGTGTAATCCACAAATTACAAGATTCTCACGGCAACCGAAAATCCCTTACTACAAAACGCTATGTACTCATATTGGAGACCAGTTTCACCAATAAACTCCTGGTATGCCAAATATTCATGATTCTGCCATCCCGGATAATTGAAATATTCATCGGAGACAATTATTGTGCCTTTCTTAATTCGTTCTTTTAGGCTGAATAACACAGTATGTGCAGAAGAATATAGATCGGAATTTATATGTAGGAAAGCAGCATCATCGGATAATTTATTTTTTAAATGATGGCAAAGTCTCTTCAAAATAGCCAACATGAAGGAGTACATTCTTTGAAACAGAAGGCAATTGCCCGCCGAATAGATTATTGTAATGGAAAGAGGTTGTCATGGTATCCAGGAAAATAATACAGATCACAGATATCCATTTTGTAAGCCAAGGGAAACGGTTGCATGGACTTGATCCTCAAGAGCGGCTTTGCGCATGCATTAGAGACATCAACACACATCATTCCGACGCCGATCTATGTGTTTTGACAGGAGATCTAGCGGAAAAGGGAGATATTGAAGCCTACCGTTCTTTGCGGGATTGTCTGAATATGCTGACCATTCCATGTCACCTTATGATCGGGAATCACGACAATCGTGAAAATTTCCTGAAAGTTTTCCCAAATGCACCAATTGACAAAAACGGATTTATCCAATCAGTTATTGATACCGCATCAGGGCGGTTTTTACTTTTAGATACTGTGCAACAAAATTTGCGTTCGGGAAGTTACTGTGCAAAACGCGGCAAATGGCTGAAGGATCAATTAGCGGCGGCCGTCAATACCGAGGTCTATCTTTTTATGCACCATCCTCCTTTTGATATCGGTATTCCTTGCCTGGACCATATCCGGTTGCTCAAAGAATCCGATTCCTTCACCCATATAATCGCGCCCTATTCTAACATAAAACATTTATTTCTCGGGCATGGGCATCGGCCGGTAACCGGGTGTTGGAAAGGCATACCGTTCTCTATGGTACGCGGAACGAATCATCAGGTACCTTTTGATTTTGATGCCGTAGATGTCGTTCCAAAAAGTCACGAACCCCCTGCATATGCCGTAATTTTTCTAGAATCGGAGTTGACTGTCGTTCATTTTAATGAGTATCTGGACTGCTCTGTTTATCCACATCGCTGAGATAAACTGGCAGTTGCGGCGTGACGGAATCGGCTGTTTTTCCCGCGTCGCTCTTTTATCATCCACGATTTAATTCCCTGAATTTAGGAATAAACACGGCATATATATTCGAAAATATTATCAGCATTAGCAGTGCTGTAAAAATATTAAAGGACGCTATTTAAAAATAATATTTACCCAAACGCTTAACTTGACTGCTAGAGGCTATGTTGGACCCTTCGGGGAATCTAGTATTGTTGTCGGTAAGATAGCTTAAACAGGAGACATCCAGCGCGGAGGAAAAACTTTGATTATGACTGAAGGGGTTAAATTTGCATTATTAAGCATGCTTTTTTCGGGCATTAACGACGTAATATTTAAAAAATATGCCTCTAAAAACCGATCTCGAGGTATGTATGTTTTAGGTGTTGGTTTTACATGGGCAATTTTGCAATTTTTATACTCATCTTTCTCCGACATTTCTTTCAGCTTTGATATTCTCACAATCCAATATGGATTGTTGGCAGGCTGTATTTTGGTGGCTGCTAATATTTTGCTGATTGAGGGCCTTACTCATGTCGACGTTAGTCTTGGCTCGACTGTATATCGCTTGAACACCATCGGCGTAGTAATTCTATCGGTTGCTTTTTTAAGTGAAGGCATTGAGCTTATAAAATTAACTGGAATTATGCTTGGCGTCATTTCCGTGTTACTTTTGTATAAAAGTAACAGTAACAAAACACCGATGCGTTCCACGACTTTATTCTTTTGGTTGGTGGTGTTTGCGTCCTTACTTCGTGCAGCATACGGTGTTGTATCCAAAATAGCTCTACTTGCTTCAGCTGATAAGAACACAATTATCTTGTTGGCAGCAATATGCTGGATTATTGGAGGGGCAATCTATGCGATATATGTCGAAAAACGATTTGTCATGACCCCAAAGAAGGTTCTCTATTCAGTAGTATCTGGCACTCTTGTATTTTGCATTGTGAATTTTTTAATTCTTGGGCTTAAAGTCGCACATGCGAGTATCGTGGTGCCAATAGCAAATATGAGTTTCATAATCGCTCTGCTCATTTCTGTTCTAATGGGTCTCGAAAAACTGGATCGTAAAAAAATAGTCGCTATTGCGCTAGCGATAGGTTCCATAATATCACTCTCGAGTGTCTAACCAGCGGGTCAACCTCCCTGCGAGAATGGTAGCTGCGCGAACCTGGCAAGTTCCGCCCGCACGACAGCTCGGCAGTCACCGGCAAATTGCTGTTATAATCCTTGCCCTGTATATCACTGTTACAAGCCACGCAGATGATCACAGGCGGCATCCCTTCTACCACTCGATAAATGAACACAATGGATCCGTGTACTTTTTGAATCTACAAACCAAGATATTCCTTCAAGATTTTTGAAAATCATCATTTTTGATTACAAAGGTATCTTTAGCTTATCTGTACTTCTCTTCATCGGATGTGTGCCTATTTCCACTGGATGTGTTTTCTGTAAATATAATTACGAAGTTGCCCCAAAAGCCTAGCGATATCAGAAAGTGGTTATGACTTTTAAAAACCGATATTTCCAAGAACATCCTAACAGGATAAAAGTATCTTCAAGGCAAGGGTGGTTCCAGATTATCAACCGACCTAATTGCTCCATTCTTCCAGCATTGGATGATTGATAGTGCTTTCTTATCAATAACATTGTGGTCTTTACCGATACTGTCGTGGTGTCAGTCGTGATACCTAACGCTCCTCCTAAGGTAACCAGCAAACATAATCTGGAATTATCAATAATTTAGAGTGCTCCATTTACTGTTAATTTTCTGGGGATAGGTTTGAGTTTTCATAAGTGCAAAAATGCTCCTTTTCGGGCAAGTTTTTCAGACATGACCAAATTAAAACATAGCAGATTAGAAGCTCAAATTGCAGTTTGGCTTAAATGATTAAGATTGGCATAGGATCTCTTCTACAATATGAGTACCGTCTTACGAGCCTTTCAACAGTGCATAGTTGGGTTACGGAGAGCGATATTTTATCTATATCTGATATTTTTTCTGGATCGAACGAACTTATGTCATGGTTCCAAAATCTTCTTTTCATGTATTAAAAAGATATTTATTCTGGTCAGTTACATCGATAGACATATAAAAATTGACTTCCAACTTGCTTGTTTGTAATGTCCGGGGTAGTTGAAGTAGGATAGTACGATCAGCTCCCAGAGTTTACATTCTTGATAAAGATTAAATTTTTACTCGTATAACAAGAACAAACATCCAAGCACGGACACGTGCGCTATTTGAAAATCATCGCCTTCCGGCGTAACTCAAAGACACCCGACTGGCGGATGTCTTTAATTTTCTAGAGACGCCATTGTAAGTCATCTTTAACACAAAAAAAGGAGTGGAAATTATGGTTCACCGTATTGTAAGAAGAACATCATTTGGATTGACTTTGATAATTTTAATATTGTCTTTGGGTAGTATTGTTTTTGCACAAGATATTATTATTGGTGGAGCGCTTAGTTCCACGGGTGTTCAAGCACCTTTAGATGATCCAGGATTAAGAGGGGCTCAAGTTGCCGTAAAAGCGATCAATGATGCCGGTGGGTTGTTGGGAAAAAAATTGGTATTCATTAATCTGGATGGAAAAAGTGATCCTGTCAATGTGGGTAATATTGCTGTCCAATTAATCGACAAAGGAGCCGCCTTATTCGTTGCTCCTTGTGATTTTGATTTTGGAGGTCCTGCAGGTCGTGAAGCACAGAAAGCCGGTATAGTAGGAATTTCAACTTGTGCATCAGACCCACTATACAGTTCCTGGTCTCTTGGCGACAAACAATTCACCCTATCTATGTGGAATACCACAATGGGAGCTACTGCAGCAGAATATGCCTTTAAAGAACGGGGTTGGAAAAACGCTTATGTGGTTACCGATCAATTTATTGCCTATACAAAGAGCCTTAGTAAATACTTTGTCGAACATTTTAAAACGATTGGCGGAACTATTCTTGGTGAAGAAAAATACACGCAAGGCGATCAAGATTTTTCTGCACAATTAGCGAGAATCAAGGCATTGAAAACAAAACCTGATGTGATTTTCATTTCATCGTATCAACCTGATCTCAGCACTATTATCCGATCTTTGCGCGAGGTAGGTATTAATGCACCTATTATGGGAGGTGATTCCTACGATGATCCTGGACTATTCAAAGCATTGGGGGAAAAATTTGGGAATGATATTTTCTTTGTCACACATACTTGGATGGGACCGGAAGGGCATCCGGATATGCCCAAATTTATCGATCTATATAGAGCATTTTATAATGAAGCACCTGATACCTCCTTTGTAGCTACAGGATGGGATACTATTATGTTAATGGCACAAGCTGTTAAATTAGCGGGTACCACAGATGGAGCAGCCGTTGCCAAGGCAATGGAATCCAATGAATTTGATCTATTAACCGGTAAACTCTCATACAAATCTGCAGAAGAGGGACATGCACCTGACAAGGCTGCTGTTTTAGTTGAGCTGCAAAAGGGAAAACCATCTTTCATGGGATGGCGACGTCCGGCCAATCCACCAACCCCATAAAAGCATATAATTACTTTTATAAAAAAGGGGATGTTTTTATCCCCTTTAACAGTTAAAAACGTTTGTTCAAAAAAGGTGTGTAGATTTATGGGGGAATATACGTTAAACGCAACAGGAATTTGTGTCGATTTCTCCGGATTGCGTGCGCTTGATAATGTATCTTTAAGTATCTCAAGTGGGGAAATTGTCGGGCTAATTGGTCCGAATGGGTCCGGCAAAACGACTTTTGTTAATGCTATAACAGGACAGGTGAAGACTTCGGCCGGTCAGGTCATATGCAATAACAAAGATATTACGGGATTATTGCCTCATAAGATTGCGCACCATGGTATTGCGCGATCGTTTCAAATTGTTCGTTTGTTCCATCAATTAACTGTTTCTGAAAACATAGAAACGGCGGCAATAGCTCAGGGAACTTCCCGCAGGATTGCAAAATACAGAGCGTATGAACTAATGACCAAATTGGATTTGCTGCCTTATTCCGATCAACAGGGATACACTCTCAATTATGGTGATAAACGAAGAGTCGAAATCGGCCGCGCTTTAGCCAGTCAGCCTCATTTTTTGCTGTTAGATGAACCCGCTGCCGGCATGAATGAGGAGGAAAGCGACACCTTACTGGAAATTTTAAGTCAACTTCCCATCGACTATCATCTTGGAATTCTCATAATTGACCATGATATGAGTTTGATAATGCGTCTGTGCTCAAGATTACATGTGATAGATTCAGGAAAAACAATTGGTGAGGGTAATGTTGAAGCAGTGCGCCAGTTGCCAAAAGTTATTGCGGCATATTTGGGGTCAAGTGCTGAATCAGAGGTGAACCATGCTTAACATCGACAATCTAGGTGTAAAATATGGTGCTGTATCAGCAGTCAAGAAAATCGATTTAGTAATTAATCAGGGAGAGCTTGTTGCCTTGCTTGGTGCCAATGGTGCTGGAAAATCGACGACTTTATTGACTATTGCCGGGGCAATAAAATGCGCTCAAGGAAGCATTGTTTTTGATGGGCATGATATCACCTCTTACACACCTGAAAAAATTGTTCGAATGGGTGTGGCCATGGTGCCGGAGACAAGAGATGTCTTTCCTGATTTAACTACCCGTGAAAATCTAAAATTAGGTGCGTTCATTCGGAGTAAAGATAAAGTTGGAATTGCCCAAGATTTAGAAAAAATGTTTGAGTTGTTTCCTATTTTGAAAGATCGATTGGATCAATCTGCAGGAACGCTATCAGGCGGTGAGCAACAACAGTTGGTAATTGCGAGGGCTTTAATGTCCCGACCAAAATTATTACTACTAGATGAGCCTTCGCTTGGCCTGGCTCCGGCAATAGTCGATCAGATTTTTGAGCTAATTCTTCATCTTAAGAACCAGGGTCTGACTATTCTGCTTGTGGAACAAAATGTTGTAAAAGCATTACAGCTAGCTGATCGAGCATATGTCCTGTCATTGGGTAAGGTCGCGACATCCGGGTCTGCTCAAGATATTGTATCAAATACAGATTTGGCTTCGATCTATTTCGGGAGCTGACAGATAATACAAAGGTGATTTAATGATAGGACAAATCATACAATTCACAATTGATGCCTTAAGCCTGGGAAGTCTGTACGCCTTGATGGCGTTGGGGCTTGTAATTGTTTATGGTATACTGAAGTTGGTTAATTTCGCCTATGGCGAACTGATTATGGTTACAGGATATACTTTATTTTTATTAGGTGGTTCACCAATACCATGGATCGTTATGGCGACCTGTGCCGTTCTTGTCGCAATTTTTGTTGGCATATCCACTGAATTGGTTGCCTTCAGGCCCGTTAGAGCCAAATCTGTTACCGCTATATTGATAACATCGTTTGCATTTAGCACGCTTTTACAAAACGCAGCGCTTCTATTTATTTCTCCTCGTTCACGCCAGGTACCTTTACCAGATCTGTTCACAGAATCGATAGAATTAGCTGGGGTTATCATTCCGTACAGGAACCTTATCACAATTATTTGTGCAGTATCACTTTTACTGGTATTTACCTTGTTATTAAAAAGGACCGTTCTGGGAATAGCACTCAGAGCTGCTGCATCGCAGTTTCGTATGGCTCGTATGTTAGGTGTTCCAGCCAACCTGGTTATCAGTTTAGCTTTCGCTATCAGTGGTTTCTTTGCGGGAGTAGTTGGAATTTTATGGCTTGGACGTATAGGTGTTGTCCTTCCTACCATTGGGTTAGAACCGTTATTAATTGCCTTTATCGCTACTGTTATTGGCGGAATGCGGAGTCTGCAAGGCGCTGTTTTAGGAGGTTATCTATTGGCTTTTGTTGATATTTCCCTGAACTATTCTCTACCTCAAGATCTATTGCAGTTCAGAGATGCCTTTACCTTTACTTTTGTTATTTTATTATTAGTGATTAAGCCGGACGGCTTAATCAAGGGACCTGCCACAGGCCAACGGACTTGATCAGGAGATTATAATGTTTAATAAAAATAATGTGGCCACATTTCTCATTCTGACAATCCCTCTTGTGCTTATCATTATCGGAGTTGATTTGATCAATATTCGTTTACTGAACAGACTGGCGATCATCCTGTGTATCAACATGATTCTGGTATTGGGACTTCAATCGTTTATGGGAAACTCCGGGATTTTATCTTTTGCTCATATTGGATTTATGGGTATTGGTGCTTACACATCAGCTGTGCTGGCAATGCCAATTCGCATGAAATCAATGGCATTGCCTGATGTGTATTTGATTTTAAAAACGGTCGAAATATCTCCTTACCTCGCTATACTTATTGGAGGACTTGTTGCGGCACTTTTGGCAGCAAGCATATCCTATCCATTAATGCGCTTATCTGACGCCGCGGCTGTAATTACATCCTTTGCTTTATTAGTTGTCCTGCATACTATTATGGTGCATTGGTCGGCAGTTACTAATGGTCCCAGAACTCTTTTTGGTGTTAAACAGATTACAGACATTTACCTTGTCGGTGGCATTGCAATCGTGATGTTATTTTTAACTTTGTTTTACAAAGAGTCGCGCTATGGGCTGTTATTACGCGCCGTCCGAGATGATGAAGTGGCGGCATCAGCTATTGGAGCCAACATTTCACATCTACGTTGGATAGGATTTATAATCAGCGCTTTTATGGCAGGAACTGCAGGAGGTCTATGGGCTCATTTCATCACTTCCTTCTCTCCCAATGCATTTTATTTAAAGGAAACATTCATTATATTGGGAATGCTGGTCATTGGCGGCACAACAACTGTTACAGGCGCAGTTATTGGTACTATAGCGGTTTCAACTGCTTTTGACGGATTACGAGCCGCAGAGAACATGATCAATATTGCACAGATATTTCCTAAACCAATCGTTGGGATGACAGAAGTTATCTTAGCAATTGCAATGATTACAATTTTGATTTTAAAGCCTGGAGGTATTAGCGGATCACTTGAAATAGGGTATTGGCCTTCAATTAAAAGAAGACTTAATCGCTGACGAATTACTATATTCAGGAGAGAAAAATTATGAGTTGGAAAACAAATTTTAGATCCTTTTATTATGAAAATGCGCCGGAACCCGATAATTTAGTCCTTAAAAAAGAGGAAACCGCGCTTCTGGTGATTGATATTCAGAATACATACCTTCAGCCCTCTGATGATCCTATTGAACGACAAAGATGGGCGGCTTTTTTAGATCGTATGAATTCACTTGTGATTCCTCATGCAGCTGATTTAATAGATCTCTTTCGCAATAATGAAATGGATGTTTTGTTTGCGCGAATTGCCTGTTTGAAAGAAAACGGTAAAGATCGATCTCTTAGCCAGAAAAAACCTGGCTGGAATTATTTATTATTACCAAAGGATTCACATGATTCAAAAATTGTGCCTGAATTGGCTCCACAAAAGGATGAGATTGTTGTCTGCAAGACAACCGATAGTGCACTCACTGGCACAAATTTACGATTAATCCTACGTAACATGAATATAAAAAATGTTGTAATCGTAGGAATCTTTACCGATCAATGTATTTCATCATCAGTCAGGAGTTTAGCGGATGAAAGTTTTAATGTAGTGGTTGTAGAAGATTGTTGCGCTGCAGGTTCTGACGATTTGCATTACAAAGAACTGGAAATTCTAAATATGATCTATTGCCATGTCGTATCTTCCGAAGAATTGAAATCTTTTATTCAGGAATGATAGATGACAAGAAGTTGCTTTTTAGGGTGTGCCTAAAAATGGTTTCAAGAAGTCAGTCTTCTCCTGTTTCCCGCTAGGAAGAGGGAAAAAATCCATTTCAAAGAACTGCTATTTAAAAAGATGTCCCCTGTACTTATTCAGGAGATAGTTAACAACTTTGTCTACACCAGGCAGAAGAACGCATGCGGTAAGCCGAGCAGAAAAGTGATTACCAGATCGGCGCCTTCGACTCGGGTTCCAAAAATCAAGCGATTCCCTTGTTGTTAAACAGCGTGCGCCCCCTATCAGCATTCAAGGGGGACTCCTCAAGTTAATATTTTTCTTTTAAAAACACCTTTATCTCACAACTCCTTATACGCCGTGTCCAATGGTGAAAATCGCGGTCGGATCGATATACACGCTCCAAGAACGCACAAAGTCTATGCCGGCATCCGTCCCAAGAAAACTCACCATCGAATCCAGGTCAGCAACTTCAATCTTAGCCACATAACGGTAGGGAGGTTCTGCGGGCAATGCTCCCTCTGGTTCGGATACAGCGGGACCGAACACGCTATCGATCTTCCAGGTGTGAAAATCTGTACACCACGGCGCTCCCCGAATCCCCGGTACTTTTGTGTTGATGAGATAGTTGTCGTATTCCTCA
>CAXMTO010000183.1:0-4215 GCA_964196355.1 uncultured Myxococcota bacterium | reverse complement strand
GTGATTGATAAACACTTTATCGAGAAGCGCAGGATGTATACCCATGCTATAGAGATTACCAGCTGTTCCTGCACCTATATCAAAAATAAAATTTTCACCATTTCCTAACTCGACCAAGATTCCAGATGTAGCCTGCGCCCGACGAACTGGGGTTGGGCTACCTGTTCCCAGCATAGTAATTCGCATCTCGTTATCACCAAGTTTCTCTTGCCCGGGGATATAATGTTCCGGATACTTCTTAAGGGTAACGCCCTTTTTTTTGGCAATTACAGGAGTCTTGGTAATGGGCTGACCGCTAAGCGGGGTTGGATAACCATCTTTCGTGAGCTGATTTTCTCTGGGAAAACGAAAGTCCGTGTAGTTGCCAGCACTTACCACGAGGGGTAGAACTAGCGAAAACGCTACTCCGCACATCATAGAATGTAGCATCGTTTTATAATGTCGCATATCTCTTGTCTCCAATTTGATTTTTGGCTAAATTAAGTTAACTTATTAGAGAAGTACGTACCTAACCTCAATATGTCAATACATGAATGTATGAAACCGTCAAATTCTCGACTCAACAGGGACAGCTGGCTTGCTCTAGCCCTTGAAATACTTGCACAAGAGGGAAGGGCAAAAATTAAAATTGAATATCTTGCCGAAAAACTGGGGGTCACTAGAGGGAGCTTTTATTCCCACTTCTCAGACAGGAGAGACTTTACTGCCAGTGTCGCAAAATACTGGGCAGAAACATTAACCTCTGTATCGCTAGCAAATCTTAGACTGAGTGCCGGAAGTGCACAAGAAAGATTGTTGGTGTTAATGCAACAGATCAAAGATGATGATCTCGCAAAATATGATGTCGTGATGAGAGCATGGGCCCTTGATGAGCCGCTGGTGGCCGAGATGGTTGAAAAAGTTGACCGAGAACGTTTTGAGTACATCAAATCACTTTTTGCTGAAATGGGGTTTACAGAAAATGAGTTGGAGGTGCGGACTATACTTTTCCAAGCATACCATAGTTTGAGCCCAGCCTTGCATGGATCTTTCTTTGAAGAAAGTAGGTTAAAACATATAAATGTTAGACATAAATTTTTCATTCAAAAAAATGACGAAGATTTATAACCATACTGAGATACACAAAAGCTAGGAGAATATAGACCTACTACGCTCGTATTCTCTCTGATTATCGATATTGGCTCTACCTCATAAAAACATCGCTTGAACAATAGGGTGTCCGGTGAATGAAACCCCGAATTGTTACGCAGGAAATAGGCAAAAAAAGAGGGCGATATTGTTATTTCGTAGTAGCCCTTTAGGGTAGCACCAGAGATACCGTCAATTGTGGAACAACACAAACATCAAACCACCACCACCAACATAAAGCAGTGGATAGAGCCACACACCCACCCCATCCAATTTCTCAAGATACTTCTCTCTGCCATGTCCCTGCATCCGTTTCAGCCATACATTCAGTAATACAACAAAACCGGTTATACCAAATGTGGCCATCATGAATGTATCCATCAGGGTTACATATCCTAAACGGGGTAAATCGTTAGCGATAGTGAAATTAAAGGCAATAAACAGTAATAAATTACCGCTGGCCAGGTCAATACGTTTGCCATAATCTTTGAGGAAAAAGGTGAACCATGACACCAGTATAATAATAAATACAGGGATTAGAATACGGACGATATAATAGACGAGATGACGTTTCCCCTGGAAGGAGAGAACTAAACGAGGAGCAACAGCTCCAAAGGTATCATGGCTTGTTATCTCAGTCTTCACGTTATCAAGAACCCACTCTTCTTCACCAAGGGTGTCACCAAGGCCAGAGGATTCCGTAATGGGCGTAAACTGAACAAGATGTGCAGGAACAATGGAATCCAACTTGACGTGAAAATGTTGTTCATCAAAGGGAAATTGTTTGAAATCAAAATCAGGTGCCTGAAATGTTGCCGTGAAACGAGCTACATATGTAACATTTCCTTGAGGATCAACGACGACTACTCGATTTTGATAGGCTATGCGCCCCTGGAGATTATTAAAAGAATGTGCAGGCCAGGTTAATTTACGTTCAGAGAGAATCTTAACCAAATTTTCAGCTTTATACATTCGTTGTGGTGGCACCTGTTCCCCGGATTTAGCGGCTAATTCCGGGACTAACCATTCCATCCTCAGAGTTGCCACCACGCCAAAGTTTTCTGCTTTCTGGTCAATAGAGGTGATTTGACTCACTTTCAACGCAACTTTCACTTCTAAAGGCTCTGATGCCGTCGCAGGAGAAGCAAGTAGGAATAGCAGAAGTCCAATACAATATACAACGGTTCCATATATAAAAAATCGCTGTGTCATAATATGTTATCCTTTGTCTTTTGTAACCTTTCCCATTACTCCGGATTGTATCTTTGCCCCTGCAACCCCAATCGCCGCAGCTGCCCCTGCTTTCTTCACCGCTTTTTCCTTTACGGATTCTTTTCCTTTACCACCGTCTTTCAGGTCGCCGGGCTTAATCACATCTTTGTCTGCAGGTTTCTGAATCTCCGGTTTTTTATCACTGGGGGCAGACCAGACTGGGGTAGCACCCAGATAAACTGTGATGAGAATAAGGGTACTTACTGAGCAGATAAATGAGAATAACTTTTTATGCACTTTGTATCTCGAATTGTGAGAAAAGTGGGTTAATTATTTTGAATACTAGCATCTTTATGTGATCATGACATTAAAACTTGAAATTATGCCCCAGTATGGGGCCAGGGGTGACTGTATCATATTTGTGCCTTCTTCATAATCAACCCAGGCCGCTTATATATCAGGTCAATATCCATAAGATCGTTAATCACGCAGATAATCTCGGCAGAAGCCGTTCCGTTAAAATCAGATGTCAGTCCGGACACTATCAGAAAGCAGCCAGTGGCAAGGTCAACAACTTTAGTAAACCAGCCAGTTGACCCTTTTCCTGATCAGCTCATAAGTGATCACGCCTAAGAAACTTTCCTGAAAAGGAGCATTATGGAACGTTTAAAAATTCAGAATTATTGCCAGAAAACCAGCTGCAAATGCAGTACTCTAAATTATTGATGGTTCCAGAGCATTTCTGAGACGGTCTGGAACTATCTTCTTTAATTTTTACCAAGGCGGGAGGTGCCACTCTGTTACCTTGACGGCTTCTCCCTCATCACATAAAATTAAAGTATAATAACAAATAATCCAGTGCTAGATAAAACCATAGCTGCCAATAGACAGGAACGGAAAGCCGCGGATCTAAATACAGGTAGCCGGGTTGCCTTCCTGAAGGTAGTTCGGCTATTTAATTGAAACAATGAGAGAGACCGTTCTGAGAAGCAGGGTTGGTTTTCGGTACAAGAAACAACTCATTTATACGTTACATACATTTATTGATGTGAACTGTTAAAAATATCGAGACTTAACCCTGAAAAATTAACATCGGAAAAGGAGGTTGCCAATGCCTGTATACGAATTTAAATGCCAAAAGTGCGATCATGATTTTTCCATAGTCATAACTCTTTCAGAGTATGAGAAGAAAAAATTTACGTGTCCGAAATGCAAAAGCGATAAGGCAAAGCGACTGCTTTCATCATTTCAGACTATTACCTCTAAAAAAAGTTAACCTTATACTGAGCGTTTTTCCTATTTTCAATAAAGTGTAGTTGCTCAATATAGATATGACATAGTTCTGTAAAAAAGATTACTTCGAGATGGTTCCAGGTAGAAGCCCGGTTAACTGGAGTCATCAATATTTCTGGAAAAATTGTTTAAACCATTGGAATGTAATTCTGTAAGAATAACGTATGCCTTTCTGCTTATCGACCCGTAATATATAGATGTGCTTGGATTTTTCCATGTTATCAACTACTCTGTACCGAAACGTCCGAAACGTATACCCACCGCATAGGCCACAAACCCTGACCTTTGCAGTAGAGCTTCCTCCTTCGATTTCGGCATAAGCAAGTCTGTGCAACGATAAGCTGTTTTGTCTGGACACTCAGACTTCAAGTCGAAGTATCAAATGAGACCTCGACACTATAACTAAATGGTTCCCAAGGGACCCACAGTACAAAGGAGTATTTCAAGATGGCTGAAGGTACAGTAAAGTGGTTTAACGATGCAAAAGGTTTTGGTTTTATTGAGATGGACGGCGGAAAAGATGTTTTTGTTCCTCATTCCGCAATTCAGTCCGAGGGTTTCAAATCCCTCCAGGAAGGCGCA
>CAXMTO010000182.1:0-7193 GCA_964196355.1 uncultured Myxococcota bacterium | reverse complement strand
TTAGGAGAAGGTGAATCTGTTGCCGGTGCCAGGATGATCATAGGTACGGTCAAAGGCGACCTCCATGACCTTGGTAAAAACCTGGTGGCAATGATGATGGAAAGTGCGGGAATGATAGTGCATAATTTAGGAGTGGACATCCCTCAGGAAGTTTTTGTGGACCAGATCAAGGAGAAGAACGCTCAGATCGTCTGTCTGTCAGCTCTTTTGACCACCACCATGCCCATGATGAAACAAACTGTTGATGTAATTGTGGAAAGCGGTCTGCGCGACCAATTCAAAATTCTTGTGGGTGGTGCACCTGTCACCCAGGCTTTCGCTGATGAAATTGGAGCAGACGGATATGCTCCGGATGCAGGTTCTGCAACCAAGCTTGCCAAATCATACGCCTAACTTTTAAGGGTTGTTAGGAAGGATTGAGATATATGTTTTATGTGATAGGTGAAAGGATCAACACAACCCTGAAAAAAGTCCGAACTGCCGTTGAAACAAGAGACGCTGCGTATCTTCAGCAGGACATACAAAGTCAGGAAGCTTGTGGAGCAACGTACATTGATGTTAATGTTGGAGCTAGAATTGGCCATGAAAAAGAGGACATGACTTGACTGCTTGACACCGTGCAGGAAGCAACGAATCTTCCACTCTGTCTTGATAGTCCTGATCCTGAGATTCTAGAAATGGCCTACACTAAAGTCAAACAAATTCAAATGGTTAACTCGATCAGCCTGGAGAAAGATCGTTTTGACGCCATGATGCCTTTTCTTAAAGGAAAAGAATGTAAAATAATCGCTCTCTGCATGGATGACACAGGTATGCCGAAAAGTGTCGATGATATAGTAAACCGAGGTAAGACCATTGTTCGAGAACTTGAAAACATCGGATACAAAAGAGATGATATCTTCATTGATCCACTAATTCAACCAATGGGGGTAGATATCAATAATGGAATGATGGCTATGAACGTGGTCAGAACCATCATGACAGATCTCAAGGGGGTTCATACTACGGGTGGTTTGTCAAATATTTGCTATGGGCTTCCACAGCGCAAAATAATCAACCGCAGCTTTCTTCTGTTGATGATGGCAAGTGGGTTCGACTCTGCTATCCAGAGATCCTCTGGATTGGGATATCATGGCCGTTCTCAAAACCGGTGAAATGCTAACAGGAAATGACGAGTATTGTATGAATTTTCTCAAGGCGGTCAGAGCCGAAGAAATAATAGCCTAGGTCCAAAACAAACTGAATATTGTAGTTTTCTATGTATTTATTTCGACTCGATCAGACACAAAAAAACCTGATGGCTGTCTTATCAATTCGAAAAAAACAAGGGACTATATTGCAACTACTTTAGAGCATCGCTTACCGCTTTAATAACTGATTTGGTAGCTTTTTGGGCTCCTGATTTTGTTTTATAGCCTTGGGAGTTGAGTATACCCCAGTTGTTTTTAGCTCTGCAAAAACGTGGACTTTCACCTATTCTCGCACAATAAAAAAGCCTCAGTGTGGCGAGGCTTTTTTACCAGCTTCCTATATCCGAAATGTTTGCTAATGTATCTGGTAATCTTACCTCAATTTATCTCATCTGATAGTAGCCCTGCCATTAAAGCAATATTGCTGTCTTTTTTATTTATTGCTGGATTAATTGTTTGCGGGAGCAGCAATAAAATTAGTAAAGCAAATACAGTAAAATTGACCATTGAGGACTCATCACACCTTCGAGATGTTGGCTGCTAATCTAATGAAAATGGCCAAGTGGGTAGATGTAGATGTTTTCTGAAAAATGTAGCTTCAGCAACTCATAGTTGAATTTAACATTGCCACAACGAAGCTAATCAATGTTGCCTTATACTCCAACGAAAGGTGCTTTCTGTAAATGTGATCAGGAAATTGTCCCAAAAACCTAACAATATAAGAATCGTTTTACGACCTTTACAGGGCAAAAGTAATCTAGAATAGCCTGACAGAAAAAAAGCACATTAAAAGAGAAGATGGTTCCAGATTATCAACCGAGAGAATTGCTCCATTTCCCATCAGCTTTATGGTTGATAATACTTTCGTCTCAATCTCAATTTTCCCATAACCGTTACTGTTGTGATACCTAACACTCCTTCTGAAGTGATCAGTAAAAATAACCTGGAACCATCTTTGATTTCAAGAATCCTTTTCTCGTTAGGCTATTCTTGACTTTCTAGAGATCGAAACAGTGTTGTTTGTTGTTAGGTTTTGTGAACACATCCTTCGCTGAATTTACAGTAGCCACCTTGCATTTGAAGAATGGCAAGGAAACAATACCTTTGAAGTGACAACATTAACCATATAACTTGTACTTGAGTTAGTTCTCATAAAATATTTCTTTCAGAGAGTAAAATGGAAGCGAGGTCTGGTTTCCACTATTGACGACCTACTTCAGATAATTGAAGATGCAAGATTTGAGAACCTTTTAGCCCATTGTAAGTTAAATCTCACCGACCTGTTTGGAAACAATAACCCACTCTGATCTATACAACCCACTTGATTGCAACCCGGTCAAGTGAGCAATTAGGTAATCCAGAAATAATTGTGTCACCTTGCCTTTCTTATTCTTAAATTAATTCTTCAATAAAACTCATAACACCATCTTCCAGAAGAATTCTGATAAAATGAATCCGCATCTCGGATGTTCCCCAATTTTCCAAATATAAAAACTGATTATCATTGCCCATAAGGTTTCTTGAGGATAATGAACCAACCATATACTGGGTAAAAGAACTATTAAAACAGAGATCTGTACTTTTTCTCAAATCCAGTCGGTGGGTGTGACCACAGAAAACATCTTCTATTTCATGTTTTCTTATAAAATCTGTCACATGGAAGGAGTTTAGGAGCGGCTCCGAATCCATGGTCAGAATCGAGTGGTGAATCAACATCATGGACTTATCATATTTCAACTGTTTGATCTTCTGGGAGATACTCCTTAAGACTTCCTCTTCAACAAAACCTTCGTTTTTGTACTGAATAGTGGAATCTATACAGATAACCAGCACGGTCATGCTACCAATGTTCAACAGCTTGACATAATCAAGGTCAGTGAAAAAATTTTCTGTTTTGGTAATATCCTGCTGTAAATAAATGTCTTTCTTCCTCGTCAGTTCTGGTCTAGATGGTAAAATAACCTCACAAGGATCAATGTATTTCCTGAAATATTCATGTGATCGCATATTTCTTTTATCATGATTGCCGACAGCAGAAATGATGTTTGCACAGGTAATACCCTTTAAAAAGCGTTCCGCATCCTGATACTCACTTTCCAGCCCGTCAGTGGTACTGTCACCCGTATTAATAACCAGATCTGCTGAATACGAGTTGATTTTGTCCAGCAATCTCTCGTCGTTGCCGTCCCAATGGCGTGTCCCAAAATGTAAATCAGATATCTGTAAAATATTCACTCAAGTTTTCCTCTATTAAGCGGTGATCCCCATTGATCAGATTCTAGTGGCACATATATCCGGGGGGAAATAACGTGTAATACACTAATATGATGAGTTTTTATTGGCAATTGTTTTGGTACTTAACGTGCCTTCTTATCATTTCAGCATCCATCCCATCCTTCGCAACAACCTTATCTTCCTGATTACTCCCTGCGGATCACAATAATGTGTATTCCCGGATTTGATATTTGCAATGGCGCATTCATTAATGTTATCCGCACTATCATTATCAGGCTCACCCCAATTTAGTCGCACCACTTGTTGTCCCATTGCCTCGGCCTTGGCAATGTGTCATCAACAATCTTAAATTCGTTTTATGAACCCAATCTTGCACACCGTTGGGCAAATAACTTTCCCATTATTTTTCCTCCCTGTATGTGTAATTTATTCTGGGCCGGCTTAAGACGTCGCGTCCGAGATCGTTGGTATCTGACAGATGCTTCAAATCTCAACATTTTACCAACAGAATCCCTTTTGGGGAATTTATACTTCCTACCGTACAAAATTTATCTTGACACATCAACCAATAAGTGCATTAATGAGCACATTAATGCACTTATTGGTGAACTTTAACGATATGGTCGAGAAAAATGGCAAAAAAAGAAAATCTTGAAGAATTTGTATACGATTCAATTGTTGCGTTAATCCTTAAGAACCAATATAGACCCGGTGATTTTCTCCTCGAAACTGAAATAACAGAGCGTTTAAATCTGAAATCCCGGACCCCGGTGCATCACGCGCTAGGACAGCTAGTGGCCAAAGGGTACCTCGAGAAAAAGAATAAGAAAGGATGTTTTATTCCTCCCTTGACTCCGGAAGATGCGGAGCATGTTTTTTTCGCGCGTGAAAATATAGAGTTTCAGGCAGCAGCATCAGCCGCTCTCCATGCCTCGGATGAAGAGATTGAAGAACTTCAGATGATTATCCAGGAGGAAGTGGAAACCGGAGAATCTGGGAATATAATCGGCTATTCAGCGATTAATGAAACCTTTCACAATTTCATAGCAAAAATAAGTAAAAATAAATATTTGCAGCAATATAGCCAGCACGTTTTCTGGCGATCAAATTGCTATGTTTTCTTTCGCTATTATCAATTTAAGGTGAGCATGACAGAGAGGGAGTTTAGGACTTCTCATGCCCAGCACAGGAAAATCACGGAATCCATAGCAAACAGAGATGCTGATGAAGCTGGCAAACTTATGAAACAACATGTTCATCGCACTTTTGAAGGCATTTTCAGCGAAAAATAAGCAATACTAAAAAAAGGAGGTGATTAAGACCCTGGTGTTCTGTTTTTAAACAGAGAAGATAGTCGCCGAAGATGGCTTCATGATCATTGACTTGTAAAATGATCACTTATCATCAAATCTTTTAATTTTGCATGGAGGAAAAACACTCAATGAAATTTTCAACATTACTCATATCAATTGTAGCGTTTGCTGTAATGGCAGCCCCGGCCGCCGCTTCAACCGGCAAAACACTGGATGCTGTCAAAAAACGTGGCCATTTACGCTGTCAGGTTGGTACACCCTCAGGTGGCTTTTATAATCTCGATGCAGATGGTCACTGGTATGGCCTTGATGTGGCAGTATGTCAGGCTGTAGCGGCGGCCATTTTTGGAGACAAAAACAAAATGGACATCCAGTCTGTCAGCAGTCAGGCACGTTTTACCGCTCTGGCCAATGGAGAATCTGACCTTTTATGCCGTACAGCAACCTGGACAATGTCACGTGACACCCAGCTCGGTTTGGATTTCCTGACACCTAATTTTTATGATGGCCAGGGCTTTACCGTTCTCAAGTCCAGTGGCATTACCAGTGCACTTCAGCTGAAGGGTGCGAATGTGTGCGTGACGACCGGCACGACCAGTGAACTGAATTTGACGGACTTCAGCCGGGCAAATAACCTCAATATCACCGCTGTTACCTTCGAGGATTGGAATGTCCGTGACGACACATATCTTAAGGGTGGTTGCGATGCGGTAACGATTGACAAATCATCATTGGCCGCAAATATTATCTCATTTCCGAATCCAGCCGATCATATGATTCTACCTGAAACCATTTCCAAAGAGCCTCTGGGACCTGCAGTGAGACAGGGGGACAGCCAGTGGGCCAATCTTGTACGATGGTCAGTATTTGCCATGATCAACGCAGAGGAATTAGGTGTTACCAGCGCTAATGTTGATGATATGCGAGCCAACTCAAAAGATGTGTCTGTTCGCCGTATGCTTGGCGTCGAAGGTACCTTGAACGAAGGGTTGGGGCTCTCCAAGGACTGGGCCTATAATATCATCAAGCAGGTGGGTAATTACGGCGAAAATTACGAAAAATATATCGGCAGCGGCAAAGGGGCCCTTGGCATCCAGCGGAAAGGAACTCTTAACGAGCTCTGGACCAAAGGTGGCCTGATGTATTCTCCGCCTATGCGTTAGTACAAACCCTAAACCCGCATTTCTCGTGACTTTTTTCGTGAAATGCGGGTTGGGTTGTAGCCGTTAGTGTTATCAGCTGGTACCAAATCAGTTTGCAGGTTGGTCCGGTACCAGTAATTTGCGCTGTAAAAGAACGGATATCAAGGAGAAAATATTGTGGCAGTCGGTGGTAGTAGCAAAAAATCCGTGCATATCAAGCCAGAAGAGCAGTTTGATTTTTTCCATGATGAGCGAGTTCGCTCGGTTTTTTATCAGTTTCTGATCGTTGCGGCTGTCGGCTATTTTATCTGGTATCTTAGCGGTAACACAGCCCAGAACCTCGAAGCACGCGGGATGCACACGGGTTTCGGTTTCCTTAAAGTTGCAGCCGGATTCGACAGCTCCTTCAAACTTATTTCCAATGAACCCGGGGTAGGAACATATGGTCGCATCTTCATCATTGGCGCTCTCAACACACTATATATCTCAGCTCTGGCAATTATCTTCAGCACTACACTTGGATTTTTTATCGGCGTTTTAAGACTTTCCAGTAATTGGCTGGTCGCCAAGGTGGCCCTGGCATATGTGGAAATTTTTCGTAACACACCGCTATTGATACAGATTATTTTTTGGTATATCGGTGTTTTCTCCCTGCTACCCAGAATCAGGAACAGCATTGATCTGTCTGGCGGTGCAGGTGTACTACTCCTCAATAATCGAGGTTTTTACATGCCATGGCCAATACCAGGTGATCTGCTCTGGCTGACCGGAGCAGCAATTATCATTGCGGTAATTGCTGTCGTTATTCTCAGGCGCTGGGCCCAAACCCGTCAGGACAGAACAGGGCAAACATTCCCGACCTTTATAAGTTCTGCAGCATTACTTATTTTTCTGCCGGGAATAGTATATTTTATGACAGGAATGCCACTTGACTGGGATATACCGAAACTTGAAGGATTAAACTTTGTTGGAGGAGCGACCCTTCCGCCCTCTTTTATGGCTCTTCTATTTGCCATGACTATTTATCACGCCTCCTATATGGCCGAAATGGTGCGGGCTGGTGTTCTATCTGTGGACAAGGGACAAAATGAGGCTGCGAGGTCACTTGGCCTCAGGAAAAGACGGGCAATGTCTCTTGTCATTATTCCCCAGGCAATGCCCGCCATTGTCCCTCCAATGATTAGTAACTGGATGAGTACAATCAAGAATTCATCGCTGGCCATCGCTATCGGGTATCCGGACCTAGTTTCTCTTTTCATGCAGACATCGCTGAACCAGGCAGGTTACGCGATTGAGTTGGTCGGAATAACAAT
>CAXMTO010000181.1:0-22755 GCA_964196355.1 uncultured Myxococcota bacterium | reverse complement strand
AAGGATTAGGCGAATTGAGTGTGGCGTCCCCCGAACCCCGCGTGATTACGCGTATACTAGAAGAACCAATGGTCAAGGAGGCCGGACAATGAAAGCATTCTTCCACCCTTCTCAGAACCTGCACATCCCGAAGACCTTTTTCTCCCGGGGCAAGATGCGTCAGCCCCAGGAAATGCCGGTTCGTACCGGACGAATGCTGGAAGGCCTGAAGGCGATTGATGTGCCGGTACTGCAACCCTCCGACCAGGGTGCCGGTCCGATTGTCCAGATCCATAATCTGGGCTACCTGCGCTTCCTGGAATCCGCCCACCGGCGCTGGATGGAACTGGATGACTGGGGCGATGAGGTGATGTCCAACATCTTTGTCCGCTCCCCTAACCACATGCACGGTATCCTCGCCGAGGCCGCCCGCTACCTGGCCGACGGCAGTTGCCCGATTGGCCCCAACACCTGGGAAGCCGCCTACTGGTCGGCCCAGACCGCCCTCAGTGCCGCCGATGCCCTGATGGCCGGTGAACGTACCGCCTATGCGGTGTGCCGTCCACCCGGCCACCACGCCCGTCGCGATGCCGCCGGCGGTTTCTGTTACCTGAACAACTCCGCTATCGCCGCCCAGCATATGACAGCGCAGTTCCCGCGCATCGCCATCCTGGATACCGACATGCACCACGGCCAGGGTATCCAGGAAATATTTTACAGCCGCAGTGACGTGCTCTACATCTCCATCCACGGCGATACCACCAACTTCTACCCGGGGGTCAGTGGTTTCGAGGATGAAAAGGGCGAAGGGGAAGGTTATGGCTACAACATCAACATACCGATGCCTCACGGCTCGACCGAGGAGCACTTCTTCGACAAGCTGGAGGAAGCTATGGCGGCGATCCGGCTGTTCCAGCCCGACGCCCTGGTGCTGTCCCTGGGTTTCGATATCTATCACAACGACATCCAGGCCAAGGTCGCGGTGACCACGGAAGGCTTCTGCCGTCTGGGCAACCGTATCAGCCGTGCCGGCCTGCCCATGCTGGTGGTGCAGGAAGGCGGCTACGACCTGGAGGCGCTGAGCATCAATGTCCAGCAGTACTTCAAGGGCCTGACTGGCTGAGCTGGCGCAAACAGGCCTCTCTCCCGCTACCACCAAACGTAAGGATAATTCTCCTCACAAAAAGAATCCCTGACAATAAAACCAAAATAGCGAGCAATCTCTTAATCATCGTTTATCTCCCTAAAGTTAAATTTACAGGTGAGGCCCCGGGACAATATCGCGCCATAAGCGGTAGGATGTAGTGGCTACGTGAGGGAAACCTCCGACTACACGGGTCGAAAAACGTTTATGAAGGGGGGGTTGGGCTGCATCTTGGAAAACGGCATGAAAACACGGTTTATTTGCGGGGTAATCGTTATTTTGTTTGATCCGATATTTTCTGGAAACATCTTTGATATGATATTATTTTTTCCTGTTAGGAAAATCTTACTTTTCAAAGGGCAAAGAAGACCTTTATGTGTTGTTAGGTTCTTGAGACACCTTATTGATTACATTTACGGTAGGAAGGTCAACCGTCGCTAGATGCATATTTGGTTTAGACTAGTTCTGGTAATCCTAACCGGTTACACGGCTCAGACGCAGGTTTCTCAATTTTTTATTGGTGTCAAAATTTAACTGCACTAGGTGGCTAGTATTTTATTAACTTTTCACTGCTGCAACTACAGAAATTTCCACCAACAATTCTTCTCTTGCCATACTTGCTTCTACACATGCACGTGCAGGAGCATGACCTTTCGGAACCCAGTTATCCCAGATTTCATTCATTTGAGAAAAGAGATTCATACTCTTAATATAGATCGTTGCTGAAAGAATATGTTCTCTGTCACTTCCAGCTTGGACAAGTAATGCGTCAACCTTGTCGAGCATTGTCTGGGTTTGTTCATGTATGTCTTTATTTGCATCTTCTGCAACCTGACCACAAAGATAGATGGTATCATTATGAATGACGATTCGGCTCATCCGCTGTTTTGTTTCCATACGTGTAATTGTCATCCTTTATTCTCTCATTTTTTAAGCAATTTTCAGACTCAACCTTCTGGAAGATACTGGGAAATAATATCCAAATTACTGTAAACTATCCCAAAGATCCTTTGGCTTTTCATGTTCAACATTCATAAGTTGATCGTACAATGTTTCTCCAGTATCACCAAGCAAAGGTACAATCATATCCTGAAACTTTATACGCATTTCTGCTAGGCTGTAAGGGTTATCGGGATCACCTTTAGCAGAAAGCACCTCACTATTGATTGATTTCCCACTATTTAAAATGACTGTAACCTGAGCGAGACATTTCAGCGGAAACTTGTCTGTAATATCTGGATCCTCTACCAGTATGACCTTCTTTGCAATTTTTAATATCTCTACATCGTTAAGATTCTCAAATATCATTTCCCCCGGCCCTACTCTTTTTTGAGATAGAAAGCACCCAATGATAAATGGAATCGAGTACATTGCTGCGATAGGGTTTTCGGGCGGGATATGATCGAGTAACATGGCTTTTGCAAAACTGGTAACCTTTATTGACTCAATATCATCAGGATTAATATCATTTTTTTCAATCAGATTTGTCAAACCATCCAACACAGGATGTGAGAATCTGCAACATGCATACATCTTAAAGTAGGTTGAGCAAATTTCCCAACTTGCTCCAAGATCCTCACATTCTGGTGCTCCACAAAGGAAAGGTAACATTCCATCAAAGCCTACCTCTGCCAGGTCAACCACTGTTATCGCAGAGTGCGCAGTCCAGGCCATTCCCTCTTTCATCGAAGAAGGGTATGCTAGAGACCTGTCCTGAGGCGCTTGGGGAGCGGAATATTCGGCTAGACCCAGCGCATTTTGTATTTCATGTTTTTTTAATTTACAAAGCTTTGCAGCCGCTGCAACACCTCCTGTAATGTTCCAGCCACCGGAACCTTTACGGGGGCCTCCGGCCTTACGAATGATCTGTGCGCTGCGTACCGCTGTTTCGTAACCGGCAACAACCGCAGTAAGCAGTTCTTTTCCCGTGCAGCCATTTTCAGCAGCCAACATAAGTGAAAGTGGAATAATAACTCCGCCAGGATGCCCCTGCGCTTTTCTATGACCATCGTCAAGATCAAAATAGGTGCAGGCGTGGCTGTTTACAAATGATGCCCAGGCCCGGGTACTGGTAAATGAGGTCCCGGCTATTCTTGTATAGCCCGGATTTTTTTGGGATATCTTTTCAGCAAGACGTAAAACTGTTGGATCTTGAATTCCTCCGGCCATGCATCCCACTGCATCGAGAATACAAAGACGTGCAGATTGTCTCGCTTTTTCAGGAACGTCTTCATATGAAAGGTCTGAAATGAAATTGACTATATCAGCCATATTGAAACCAGTGTTCTGTTCGTTTTATGAATTTTACTACTTTAAAATCTGTTCATTGAAAATGCGTCTATAGATAACTCAGGCGTGTTACCAAGAACCAGGGAAGCGGCGAGCAGACCAATCATCGGTGATAATTGAAACCCATGGGAAGAAAAACCGCATACATGAAATAAACCTGGAGTATTGGGAGACTGGTCGATGATGGGA
This sequence comes from uncultured Myxococcota bacterium, assembly GCA_964196355.1. Classification (GTDB taxonomy): domain Bacteria; phylum Desulfobacterota; class Desulfobulbia; order Desulfobulbales; family Desulfocapsaceae; genus Desulfomarina. Next base: position 19,154 of record CAXMTO010000181.1, on the reverse strand, counting down.
AGGCCATCACTCACCATACCTTCGATTCCTGCCCATGAGCGGACTATTGTGCTCTTTTCCATGATAGGAAAATGTTTCCGTACCGTTTCACTGCTCTTTTTTATTTCTGATACCTGGATGGTGTTTTTTTCAGTATTCATATCCAATAGTGCCAGGTGTCCCCCACCTATAACAACTGAGCCGTTTTCCACCTGCTTAAACGAGAGCTTATGCCCATGAACTCCAACAACCGGGGTCAGAAACGACTTCATACGACCAGTTACCATCATTGTCAGAGCTACAGGTTCTATTGGTAGTTGATCCCCCGCAAGGAGAGCAATATTCTTTCCCCATGCACCTGCTGCGTTTACCACCACCTCTGATTGAAACTGACGTCCATCCAAAGTTTTGACGAGAAAGCCCGCTCCACTATGAGAAATGTCTGTTACTTGACACCGGGTATGTAGTTCCACACCTTCTCGCACTGCTTTATTTACAAAGGCTTTTAGAGTTCCTGCAGGTGAAGCGTGCCCGTCTGATCTGGAAACAATTCCACCTCTACAACTTCCCTTATAAGCTGGAACAAGCCGCTTCACCTCCTCAGCATCAATTGCTTCTTCATGAGAAAACCCAAGGGCCTCAACCTTTGCGACCCTTTCTGCTAACTGCTCCATCTCAGTTTCACCCGGAGCAATGCGAACCTGTCCTACCGGATGAAAGCCACAATCGTCTCCGATAATTTTTTCAAGTTGCGGCCACATTTCGCCAGCTGCTGCAGATATGGGAATCTCTACAAAGGCCCTGTTAAGCCGCCGTACCCCACCGGCATTTACAGCTGAAGCATGAATGCCACTACACTCTTTCTCAAGTAGCACAACTTTTTTACCATTTATGGCAAGGTTTAAAGCAGTGGCCGCTCCCATCAACCCTGCCCCGACTATTATGATATCAGCTTGGATCATTACTCCCCGTTCTCCAGAAGTTCCACTTCAGAAAGTTCAGACAAAGATAGATTTCGTACAGGTGCACGTACGCTTAAAGGCTGCAGATCGTCGGGTTCAATATTGAGATCACCAGCAACAATTTCCGCCAAAGCTACTCCACACATTCTTCCCTGACAATGTCCCATACCACAACGGGTTAACGCTTTTATTTCATTAGGCTCACGACAACCTTCTTTGACTGCCTGTCGAATATCTCCCGCCGTGACCTCTTCACAGCGGCACACTAGAGTTTGGTCACTAACCCTGTAGAGATCTCTGCGTGGTTTATAAAGACCATCGACAAAGGGGCGAGGCGCAAGTTCTGCTGAAAGTTCTTTTTCAAGCTTGGGAATAGTATCAGCCTTTTCGCTTGCCGGATGAGTTTTTAATTTCTTTGCAATATCTAGAGCAGCAAGCGTTCCTTTAATTGCGGCGGGAATACCGCCATGAACAAAAGCGCCATCACCAGCCACGTAGATATTCTCATTTTCCGTAGCACCAAACTGATTAGTTTGGGGATACCAGAAACGCTGCACCGGATCCCAATGATGCTTCAATTTAAGTAACTGGGTGAAATCGCATCTCGGTACGACACCTTCATGAACCAGAAAGATACCAGTATCAATTCTGTGATTTTCCCTCTTCGTGGAAAAAGATACACTGTCCAGTTGTTCCTGGCCGTGTGCCTTGAATTGAGTAATATTTTTATGGTATTTGATCCCGGAACGTTTCAGCTTCAGAAGCATCCCCACTCCTTTAAGGAGGTAATCTGGTCGTTTCAATGCTCCAGGCAGGAGTGGCATGGCAGATAACATATTTCCGCTGGGAGTGGTATCAAGAACCGCACGAATTTCCACTCCAAGACTTGCAAGGTGACCTATTACCAGGAGTAGAAGAGGACCACTGCCTCCAAGTACAACAGGCCCATCAGGGACAGTACCGGAACTTTTAAAGTTGGCATCAATTGCTCCTGCACCCATAACTCCGGGAAGATTCCAACCCTCAAAAGGCACAGGACGCTCAGTTGCACCAATGGCAACAATTACGTATTTCCCCTGTATCTGAGACGACCTACCACCTTGAGAAAAACAGACACTTCCGTTTGGTTCTATATTCCAGACAACCGACCCGCCCTGGTACTCAGCTCCACTTGTTCTAAATTTCTCCACCAGAGAAAGGCCATTTGAGTAGTCCAGTCCCAGATTTTTTAGAGTTTTTCTACCTACCCTTTCAATATTCCGGTAAAGTTGCCCACCAGGAGTCGGTTGTTCGTCCAAAACCAATACGTCAAGGCCTAGGTCAGACGCAGTGATTGCAGCAGATATTCCTGCAGGCCCTGCCCCAACTATTATGACATCTCGCATATTTTTCGTATTCATTACTCGTCACCTCCAGGGAGTCCAAGCTGACGTCGTATTTTCATACCTTCCTTAACTTCTATAATGCAAGCCTGCTGGTTTGGGATACCGTCGATTTCAACCAGGCATTCATGGCACACACCCATAAAACAAAATGGTGCTCTTTTTTCACCACTTGCAGGAGAAAGCCGTGTATGGGTTTTACCCCCATGGCTTAATACGGCAGACGCAATGGTTGTCGTTTCCGGGACCTGTAAACTAGTGCCCTCAAACTCAATAGTTACAGTTTTACCTGGTGTGTCACTATGCTGTTTAAACATTGGTATTAAATCTCTCTAAGTTAAAGCTCTCTATCTCAATCGGCCTTTTGGCGCCCAAAATCCACAGTGCGAACATTGACGAATGTAATGATGCCAAGGTAATGCAGCTATGGGTTCCGAGAATATAACAGCCGGGATAACCTTCAACTTCGTCATATATGGGCAGCCCGTCTTTTGTCAAAACCCTCAGGCTTGCCCAGGAGCGAACCACCCTTGTATGCGCAAGAGCAGGGAAAATCTTGACCGCCCTTTTTGCAAGCCCTGCAGCCTCAGGCACTGAAGTGCTAACATCGAATCCTGTATTTTCCTGAGTATAGCCGATCATAACGCTACCGCAACCGGTCTGGCGGATGCCACTAAACGGAAAGGGTAAAAAGGGTTTCACCCTTTCAGTCACCAGGAGTTGTCCTTTCTGAGGCACAAGGGGAAGATCTTTCCCAAGTTTTGCATAAAGTTCAATATTGCCAAGCCCGGCGGCCATAACAACTTTATCTGCCTCAATCTTTCCGACAGAACCATCGGAGGTTTCAAGGAGATAACTATCCCCCTGTCTAACAATGGTGTTTACCGAACAGCCCTGGGCAAAGAAACCACCTTTTTTGATGAAGACCTTCCGCATCGCTTTTAAGAGCAGAAGTGGATTCACATCACCGTCAATGGAACTAAAGGAACCACCAGAGACCTCTTCACCCAACTGCGCTTTGCCGACAAGTTCCTGGACCTCATTTCGATCAAGGAGCTTTGACGGATGTTTTTCCCCGTGGGCTTCAGCCTCCCGATGCATCTTCTCAATAGCAGCTGTTCGTGCTGCAAATTCCCGGTCGCCAAGACTTAATATCAGACCAGATCCAAGGCGAAGCTCGACATCTATGCCGCTCTCCTCTTCTATATTTTTAATGAAATCGCCAAATTCCCTGACAGCTCTCTCGGATAGTCTTGCATAAGGTCTGTTGCCGCCACCTTTGCTCTGGGACCAGACAAGACCAAAGTTTGCCCTGGAAGCCTTATGGATCTGACTGACCCTATCAACCATCAGGACACTAGCTCCCTCCTTGTTAAGTCCAAGAGCGATTGCTGCTCCCATATAACCGCCGCCTATGACACAGACGTCGTATTTCTTTTGATTTTCTATAATGCCCATTTATTTCAGCCCACTACGCATACAGATGACAGGCAGCGCCTCTTCCCTCGCCCAGTTCAGTCCAGGTGGGGTATTCTTTAGAACAGATATCCATAGCCTTGAGACAACGGGGATGAAAATGGCAGCCTTGGGGTGGTAATATCGGTGAGGGAACTTCCCCTTTTAACTGGGCAAATTCCTGTTTAATTGAAGGGTCTGGAATTGGAGATGCATCACGCAACGTCACCGTATACGGGTGCAAAGGATCGTCAAAAATCTGATTGACAGATCCAAGCTCAACAAATTTCCCCAGATACATGATCGCCACCCGCTGACAGAAGTATCTAACCACCGCCAGGTCATGGGAGATGAAAAGATAACTCAAAGAGAGTCTTTCCTTTAGATCCTGGAGAAGCCGTAAAATCTGCATCTGGATAGAGACATCAAGGGCGGATACCGCCTCATCGGCCACAATCAGCTCCGGATTAAAGAGCAGGGCCCTTGCAATCCCCACTCGCTGCCGTTGGCCACCTGAAAATTCATGGGGGTATTTATCAATCGCACTGGGTGACAACCCCACACTTTCAAGTAGCTCCTCGGCAACCTTTCGTATCTGATCAGCTGGATATAGATTGTGAACCGCCATCGGTTCCTCCAGAGTCTGGCCTATGGTTCTTCTTGGATTAAGAGAAGAATAGGGGTCTTGGAAAATGATCTGCATCTTTTTGCGCATTGCTCTGAGATCATCCTTTCCTTGTCCAAGTACGTCCAAATCCCCAAGTGATACTTTCCCTGAGTCCGGTTCAATCAGCCTCAATACACACCTGCCAACTGTACTCTTCCCACAACCGGATTCGCCGGCCAGTCCAAAGGCTTCTTGTTTATTGATGGAAAAAGAGACATCATCAACCGCTTTTACGGTATACGTCACACTTTTTGGAAAACCCCGCTGTATGGTGAAATGTTTGGTAAGGTTTTCTACTTTCAGAAGCGGTTGATCGCTCGAATTGTTCATGATTAAACCTTCACTCGCTTAACAAGCATCGGTCCAAGTGGTCTAATCGGTCCGGATTGCTTTTTGAGGGTTTGAGTTCTGGAAATACGTCTGGAGTACACTCGTTTTTTTTCGGACAACGGCTGTAAAAACGACACCCCCCCGGCATATTATCAATAGCGGGTACCATTCCTTCAATAGGGGAGATATCCTTGTTGTCCCGGTCAAGACGGGGAATCGATTTCAGTAAGGCCCTGGTGTAAGGGTGACGCGGGTTTGCAAAGAGTTCTGCGACAGGCGCTGTCTCAACAATGTTTCCCGCATACATCACCGCAACCCGATCAGCCACATGAGCAACAACACCCAGATCATGGGTGATAAAAACCATCGACATCTGCTGTTTTTGTTTTAATTCATGCAACAGATAAAGCATCTGAGCCTGGATAGTTACATCAAGCGCGGTAGTGGGTTCATCGGCAAATACCAGATCCGGCTCGCAGGCAAGGGACATGGCAATCATAATGCGTTGACACATCCCGCCTGAAAGATGGTGGGGGTAGTCGTTATACCTGCTTTCCGGCGCAGGGATTTTTACCATATCCATCAGTTCAAGAGCTCGTTTTTTTGCCACTGCCTTACCACCACCCCGGTGATAGTAAACAGCTTCAGCAATCTGACTTCCAACGGTCAAAACCGGATTAAGTGAGGTCATCGGCTCCTGAAAAATCATAGTCATGGCGCTGCCCCTGATTTTTCTGAGTTTTTCCCGTGGCATGGTCAACAGATCTTCCCCTTTGAAAAAAGCTGTTCCGCTATCAATTCTGCTACCGTGTTTTGGTAAAAGTCCCATCAGGGAAAAGGCCGTGACACTTTTTCCGCAACCTGATTCCCCTACTATTGCAAGCGTCTCATTAGGTTTTAATGAAAACGAGATATCACTGGTGGCGGGATACCATCCGGACCGCAGTTTAAATGCGGTGCTCAAGTTCTTTACTTCAAGTACATATTCCATGGTCGCACCGTCACTTTTCATTTCGTAATTTGGGGTCAAGAGCATCACGCAGACCGTCACCCAGCAAATTGGCCGAAAACACGATCAATAGAATAACCAGACCGGGATATAATGATGCCCAGGGTGCAGACAGGATATCCTTGAACCCTTCACGAATCATACCTCCAAGGGTTGCTGTTGGCGGATTTACACCAAGACCTATAAAGGAAAGAGCAGCTTCAGTTCGCACCGCTGTCGCCATCCAGATCGACCCCATGACCATTAAATCGCCGAGGATGTTTGGAAAGATATGAACCACCAAAATGCGTATATCGGAAAACCCCATCGCCCGACAGGCCTCAACATAGACCTTACCCTTTGCCGCAATAGTCGGTGCTCGTGCAATACGGGCAAAGCGCGGGATCATGGTGAGCGCCAGCGCAATAATCAAATTAACCTTGCTGGGTCCAAGAATGGCGACGATCAGAAGGCCCATAAGTAGAATCGGGATCGACATCAGGACATCCATCACGCCCATGATAAAACTGTCTAGATAGCCACCCTTAAAACCGGCATATGATCCTATTATAGTGCCAAAAATCATGGCAATCCCAACCGAAATCGAGCCAATCACAAAAGAGACCCGGCACCCCCAGATAATCCTGGACAGCACATCTCTACCGTAATAATCAGTACCCAGCAGAAATTGCGAAGATGGAGGCTGCAGTCGCTGTATGATGTTCTGCTCCACCGGATTATACGGAGCCAGGATCGGCGCAAAAAGAGCGACCAGTAACAGAATCGCAAGGAGCAGTAAGCCAACCCAGGAAGTCTTATTACGATTGAATACTTCGTAGGTTTCCGTACCAAAATATTTAAGTCGTGCAAGAGTATTCATTGTTTGCGTATCCTTGGGTCAACCATTCCGTATGTGAGATCGGTTACGAGGTTTACGAGCACGATGATAAAGGCATAAATTACCATCAACCCCTGAAGGAGGTTGTAGTCACGCTCATCTAGAGCTGACAGAATCAGTTTACCTAGCCCCGGTCGATTAAAAACAATTTCGGTAAGCACAGAGTTTCCAACAAGGACACCAAGATAGAGACCAATGATTGTAATCACCGGAATGAGGGCGTTTTTCAAACCGTGTTTATATAAGATTATAAACTCGGGCAACCCTTTGGCCTTGGCAGTACGGATATAGTCTTCGCCAAGCGTCTCAAGCATGGATGATCTTGCCGACCTGACCACATAGGCCATCATGATCAGGCCCAGGTTAGCAGCAGGCAGAATCAGCATATGGATTCTCTCACCCCAATTGTTCATATCTGGATCACTGACCACCGGAAACCAGCCAAGATATACAGAAAATGCGAGAAGGAGCAAAATGCCAGAATAAAAAGCAGGAAAAGACAGGCCAAGCAGAGAGCCAATTCTGGTAATATAGTCAGCAAAACTGTTTCGAAAAACCGCAGAAAACACTCCCAGTGGTATTCCAAAGATAACCCCCATTAACACTCCGGCAATTGTCAGCTCAATTGTATAGGGCATTACCTCAGCTACGATGGTATTAATTGACTGCTTTCGTATGATAGAGTTGCCAAGATCCCCTTTCAGCACTGAAAAAAGGAACTCGCCATACTGAACAAGAATGGGCCTGTCAAGGCCAAGTTCGCCCCTCAGTGATTCCAGGGACTCCTGGGAAGCGGAGTCGCCCAGCATAACCTGGGCAGGATCGCCTGGAGCCATGCGGACCACAAAAAAGACCAGGGTCACTACGGCAATCAGGATCGGTATCGCAAGGAGCAGACGTCGGATAATGTATTGCAACATAATGGTGCCTCTTGGGATGAGTGCTTTTGTGCTTTACGATATGAACTCAGAAGATCTTTCGAATGACTACTCACACCCCGTCTAGAGAAGGGTACTAAAAAAAAGGACCGAAGTACTTCTCCCATGTATCCGTGGGAGAAGTACTTTTTTACACGTGCAGAACAGGTTTATTTAAAGCTGGTTTTTTCAGTGATCAGAGGACCATTGGACAAACTGTTTTCAAGTTTGTAACCAAAATCAAGATTGGCTTTTCGGCACCAGACCAGGTACTGCTCAAAAAGAGGCACTGCGTAAACATCTTTTTGGATCTTGTCTTGGGCAGTGGCCCAAAGTTCAAGCTGTTTGTCCAGGTCAACTTCAGTCTTTGCAGCTCTGATTTCGTCATCAGCAACTTTTGCATGTGAGAAATTAGTTACTGCAGTGGGGGTTCCAACTATAGAATCAGAGAGAAAAAACTGGCTGAGATACACATCAGCTACCGGAAAACGAGATGCACCGTAGAGCACCATTGAACTCTGGTTCTGGCGGATCAGCTTATGAAATGCAGAATGCTCAATGACCTGCAGGTCGAGGGTGATACCGGCGAGTCTGAGTTGTTCCTGAACAACCATCATAGGTAAACGCAGGGATTCAACCTTAGTGATAACTGCTTTGACTGTGAGTCCATCCTTGAAACCAGCCTGGGCCAAAAGGTCTTTGGCCTTTGCAAGATCATGCCCATAAACAGTTGCCGAATCGGAATGGCCTAGATATCCCGCAGGTACCACGGAGTTTGCTGCAGACGCAACTTCAGGGCCGATAAAAGTTACGAGATCTTCGCGGTTCAATGCATATGCGACTGCCTGGCGGACGCGAATATCATCAAAAGGTTTTTGCGATGTGTTTAAATGCAGGTTGCGCAACTCACCCAGCCCGAAGACGTCAACGACCGTATTCTTCTTTTTCGCCTGGCTTTGTACCCAGCGAGCTTCACGTCTACCGTAAAAGAGATCGACTTCATCTTTTTCAAAAGCAAGTTCCCTTGTCGCTTCGTCCGGCATATAACGATAGTTAATTTTATCAATGACTGGCTTGCCGCGGAAATATTTATCATTAGCTTTCAGCTCGATAAAACGTTTTGACTGATACGTAGAAAAGGCAAAAGGGCCTGTACCTACAGGATTCATCGCAGCTTGATCACCAAGTTTTTCCCATGCCTTTTTGGAAAGAATGAAACCGCCATGGTAGTTAACCACTGCGCCCAGGAAGAAAGGTACCTTCTGGCTGAGTGTTATTTTAACAGTGTAGGGATCTACAGCAACAACAGATTCAACTGCGCTGTACTCCTTGTAGGCAGAGGAGGTTTTCTTTTCTGCGGCTTTCTTTAAGGAAAAGACCACATCCTCGGCAGTCATTTCACCATAGCCACCATGAAATTGGACGCCTTTACGGAGCTTAAAAGTCCAGACAAGCTTGTCATCTGAAACCTCCCAACTCTCTGCGAGATCAGCCTCAATTGCGTTAAGGTCCGCGGTACCCGGCTTAAAACGGACCAGACCATTAAACATCATGGGGAAAATGATTTTGTCCTGCGATTTGGTCGACATATGAGGATCAAGTGAAATCGCATCACTTCCCAACGTACCTATCCGCAACACATTTTCAGCAGAACTTGTGATAGATAGACCAAACAGAATAAAAACAGAAACGAGACATACAGATAAAAACTTTTTTGTACCCATTAGCGTTAACTCCTTTTCGTTTCACAGATGAAACAAGTTGATTTAAGGTGCTACGGCTTCTTCCAACAAAAAAATCTAAAAAACTGATGTGAGTAATCGAAATTAAAGAATAAAATCAATCAGAGTGATGAGCGTTGATACGCTTGTTCTGATTAAAGTTACCACATGAGATGCAAATAACAGGCCAAAAACATTGAAGAGCAAAATAGTTTTTCAACTCATATTATGTTCTTTTAATTTCCGCCAAAGGGTAGTCCGTCCAAGTTGTAATTGATTTGCCATCTGTTGCAACTCACCACCACACCTTTCTTTCGACAGGCATAATATTCTTTTCTCAGCCTCTTTAATAGAGGTCGCGAAAGTACCACTGTGTCCAATATCGATCACTTGAACAGTATCTAAACTATCTAAATGCTCAACACTTGCATGACAACATGCCTTGCAGAGTTCCAGCAGGTACCTATTATTACCAACCTCCTCCTTATTATATAGACAAGCAAATCGGGCAGCTATGGATTGTAGTTCTCTCAGGTTTCCCTTAAAAGAGAGTCTAGTGAGAAAAGTAAACACTTCTTTAGGTAGAGGGCAAACAAGTCCCGTTAGATCCTTATCATACTCCTCAAGAAAGTGATGAAACAGCAATGGGATATCAGGTTTTCGTTCATATAGTTCAGGGAGTTGCAAATAGAGCGTACTTAATCTGTAAAACAGATCCTGACGTAATAGATTCTTCTCCGAATCCTCACTCTGCTTCTTATTACAGGCCGCAATTATCCTGATATCCACAGGAATAACTTCATCCCCGCCAACCCGGATAAACTCCTTTTCCTGCAGAAGCCTGAGTAATTTTGCCTGAAGCGAAGTAGAAAGCGAATCCACTTCATCAAAGAACAGAGTACCCAGATGCGCCTGATCGACAAGCCCCTGTTTTCCTTGCGTACTCGCACCGGTAAATGCACCTTTAACATAACCAAATAATTCACTTTCCATCAACTCTGTAGGTAAGGTCGCACAGTTAATCGCAACAAAGGGGAAGAGCTTTCTCGGGCTGCTGTTGTGAATGGCTTGAGCAAAAAGCTCCTTACCTGTTCCTGTCGCCCCGTAAATAAGAACTGGTGCTTCTGAGGCGGCATAGAGCTCCGCATGTTCTTTACATTGTATCAATTTGGGAGAAGTACCAAGGATATCTTGAAAGGTGTATTTGGCAGTAAAACCTCTATGTCGCATTTTCTGACGAATGCGACTATCCATTGCTCTAATTTCATTTACTTTTTTAGCGATAAGCACGGTTCCAACCGCATTTTGCCCAACAAACACAGGGTGGATTGTCACCAGAATCGGTTCTCTATTGATGATGCCCAAAACTTCACTGATTTGTTTCTGAACAAGCAGTTCAGGTTTTATAAAATCAAACAGTTCCGAGACATGTTTACCTCCGATTCGATCTGGATGTAGATTTAATTTCTGCTCCGCAACCTTGTTGGTAAAGGTAATAGCTTTGCTGTTATCCACAAAGATGACACTATCTTCGCTATTTTGTGAAATAATCTCAAGCTGCGCAACCTTTTCTTCCAAAGACTGGTTATATCTATGTGTTTCAAGGGCTCGTGTATATGCATCATGGAAAATATCGTGATCTGAAAAAAGAAACACAGGTATCAGGCCATATTCTTTTGCGATTTGAAAAGTATAACTACCGCTAACGATGGCAGAGTGGCCTTTCTTTCTTGCATCTAAACAGTACCGATCATAGTCTGAAAGATGATTTGAATAATAAATATCGATTTGAATGCCTAGTAGTTTTTCATAAAACCGTACATCATGTTTCTCTTCAATAGGACAGATGAAAGCCACTCTGTCTGCAATTTTTTTTGCTTTTAAAAATGCGTTAATTACTGCCTTATGCCCAACCCGAAAAGGGATAATGTTATTTTTGTTAATCCCTTCGATCTCCTTTGCCGTAACAACGCCGACGATAATAATGTCATGGTTAACCTGTGCAAAACTTTTCGCCCTCTTCTCCAGAGGATGGTCTGGACTAGAAGAAATATACTTCACACCTTGAACTTCAGGCATATACTGATAATAGAGGAAATTGGCATTATTTAGGTATTCTTCTGCAACCTCCTGGCAGGAGATTAGAATTTTGGGAAATCCTATGACAGTAATATTTGCTTTCTTCGTCACTTCTATTCTCCTTTCACCAAGAAACATATGTTCCGTACATAGAACATATGTTTCATTTTAGCAACACAATAAAAGGAGATACACATATTGCTTCCTAAGGATTGCTCCAGCCATCCGAGATGCTCAGATTTCAAAGAGACAAAGATATGTCCAATGGCTAGTTTAGGCCAAGGAGATCATCCCATCTTTTGACCTTATTCCTGATCAGTTTATAAATGATCAGGCCCAACAATCTTGTCAACAAAGGAGCATTCTGGCACTTCTAAAAATTCAATTTATTCCCAGAATCCAAGCAGTAAATGCAGCACTCTGGATTGTTGATGGTTCCAGATTATCAACCGAGGCAAATGCTCCATTCTTCCAGCATCGGATGACTGATACTTTCGTATCAAGCGTTGATATTAGTAGTGTGAATCTCTTGAAAGTCCATTTCTACCTAATGTATACCTTTCTTCCTGTACATCTTCGAGCAACTAAGGTGGCTTACTGTCAGATTTGATAGAATACCTATATGCGACAAACAGAGCCTTTTCGCTGGGCTGTTCGTACAGCGATCCTTTGCCACAGTGGACTACAGCCCACAAAAATGAGGGATCGCTCCACAAGAATCCGCAGGGCTGCGGAGAGATCTTTTACGAGTAAAAGAACTACTACTGACAAGGCACTTTACTAATCAGTAAAGACCTACCCCTGCAGCCCATGCCTGTAGGCGCCACATGAGAGTGATCACAATAAATGATGGAATAAAATATTGAGTGAAAATCAATATGTTATCATTCTAATAATACCTGTTATTACAGCACTATAATCAGCATAACTAGGTATTTATACCCATTGATCACTAGGTATTGTCACCTATTGACTCGAACAAAAAAAGGTGTTAGCCAATAAGCATAATCATTAGGAGATGATATTCAGGTGGGTTCTCCCATAGCATTTTATTTGTAAGTGAGTAGCTGTGATCTTGCTGTGTTATAAACAATTGCAGCCAGTGCCCGAAAAGGGCCAGGAAAAATTTGGTGGTTAAACCACCTCTTAAACTGAGCCCCCTGCCGTATGCATTCGGTGGGGGGAGTTTTTAAAATATGATCAGGGCAAACCTGAACAATAAACAACTTAGGAGAGAATTGTCCTTGTTCCTGCAAAAACTTTGACTCTCTCCTTGAACAGAGTTCGTGTGGAACTGGTACTTCCCTCGGACTCTGTTTTTTTGAACATATTTTTTTTTGAACATATTTGATGATTGTAATTAATAAGGAATTACTACAATATGGCAGTGCGTAAAACAAGACAAGAAGAGGATACGGATGGTCTATTGTTTCAATAGTGTTGAAATTTCACTAAAAACCAAAAAAGGATTTAGAGGATTTGAACCTCCGGCCCCTTGTCCCTCAGTCAAAATTCCATTTTTTCGGACGTTGCTTTCTACAGCCATCCCTCCTGCAGTGGGCTATTTCCCGGCAAAAAACTGAGGGATCGCTGTAGGAGAAACCGATTTTTACAAAGCCTTCTGCCCTTTAACGTACTTATTATAAAAGCTCCTTCTAGCATATAGAACTAGTCTGTTATAGCACTCATCACAGTACCAAGTATATTCATGGTAATGTGCAGTCCTTGTCTCTACTTCTGTCTCACAATGTTCACAGAATATGTACTCTAAAGTCTCAGTCATATCAGTCCTTTACTAGAGGTGGATAAGACCAATATTATACCATAAAACAGGGCTTTTTACCCTTGAATTAGAATCAATTCTACCATTTATTAGGGCTGCAGTGTAGAACTACTTCTACACCTGAACCCTGCACCTAAACATCACCTATAATACATATAAAGTTATAACTATCTAATATTACATATAATATTAACGCATCTCAGTGTTTTCCTATCAGCGCAATGCTCAATCCACCTGAAACTATAACTGTACAGGAATTAATATAAATTTAGAGTAAATACCCTCTTTGTTGTGATTTGATCTGGCAACCTAAGGCCGTTGTTCTCTGGAAGAATCAAGGACAGATATTCCATAATCTGTTGCCCATTGCGCTACGTACACACTAATACGCAATAACCAATATCTTTCCGATTTAAGGGATTTAAATGAGTCTTCTAATCAAATAGATTGGCAGTTTGCAACAAATGATGCACGGATATAGCTGAAAAATTTTACCACAGGCATATACATGATATTCCGAGGATAAATTTTTGAGCATAACGGAGATATTGGACAAAAAGACAGTTTTAGGACGAAAACTCACTACATTTTGAACCCTGCCCAATTCAATGCTGTAGTCACTTGTTATCAAGTTATATCTGAGATTCCGGCGTATGATCCTCAACAACATGTTGTATAAAGTACATACGCCAGAACAAAAAATAAGGGACACAAAACAAGCTGAAATACCGGACATTTACCCTTATTTCAATCTGCGGGGATTCTTTCCAATTAATAGATTACTATCTGCCTATATTAATTTAAGCTTCTACTCCTTCTTTCCATGTGCCTGATTAGCCTGAGTCTCAAAAATCATGACATCATTGTATGCTACGTCTGTCAATAGCTTTTCTATTGATTCATTGTTTTCATAGCTTTCGTCAGTCACTAACTCAAAAACATACACAAAAGAACGGAGATGGTTGTAGGAGCCTTCATACAGGTTTTGGTATACTGTTTGGATGCGTTCTTCGTCCGTCTCAGCGTAAGCCTCCCAGATGTCAAGGATGTCGTATTCTTCAATATAAGCCCCGACGAGGAGCGCATCAATCTCGGATTCTAAGCCCCATGCAACGAGATCAGAATACAGCCCGGCTATATCTTCATTGGTGAACTCACCAGTGTCGTCATTCGTAACAGGGTCGTCGATCCCGTAAAAGGTAAGCAGATTCGCCATCGCATCCATATGAGCCTGTTCGCTTTCTTCAATGTTGGCAAATATAGGGTTGCCCCATTTTTCATACAGAACACGATATACATCTCGCGCCATTTTCTCCTCTTCACGGATGAACAATAAATGATGAATTTCAGTATCATCAAGTTCATAGGCAAGGTCTTTGTCGCCCCCCCTGTTCTGATTACTGCTCGCCATAGCGGTTGATATCCCCATAAACATTATCCCGAATACAACTGCAGTTAAAAGTTTGAGCATCTTTTTCACAGGAATCTCCTTCTTATAAAAGATTAGATATACGGACAGACTGCGTTAAACAGGCTTTTCCATACTGATAGAGACGCACAATTGCTGAAAGGTTACAAAAAAAGATTTGGGTTCCCTAATTAGCTTGGTTTCCTTCAACATCACCTTCTGGTCCTGGTGCAGCAGGGAATCCAAATTCAGTTTGATTCTTATCGCCACCTGCTCATAACAAAATATCGATGACGTCAGGTGTCGGATTTGCCGATGTTTCGATATAAAATAATCAGGTCTTGTCATCAACGATGATTGACCTTTCTTATTAGTAGATCCTCATTATTCAGACCTACCGTGTTAACCAATTATGCGCATCAAGATGACTCCGATTGCGACCAGTAATGCGGCTCGTATTCTGGCAGCACCGAAAGGTTCGCGGAGAAACACGGCACCAATGATTGCTGCAAAAATCAACTTGTCTCGCGTAATGACGATACCACTCCCATTGCACCAAGACTCAGTGCGAAAATCACAAGACCATAAGCAGCAGAAGACGCAACACCACCAGTAATGACCATAACTGTGTTTTCACATAGATACTTGATCCATTCCCGCCTTTGGGTGGACACTAGGATCAGGCCTATCGGTACAACTTCGAAAATGAACAGCCACAGGATATAGCTCATTGAATTACCGGCTGCACGGACACCAAGTCCGTCCACGACTGTATAAGATGCAATTAGCAAGGATGTTGTGAGGCCCCAGAATACGGCTTTCCAAGCATGTCGTAAGAACAGATTATGTTTAAAATTTGTGTCGGATTGTTTGTCAACCTATAAAGTTATAGATAAAGCCAGAGAGTACTGCTCCTGTGAATCCGAGTAAAACATAGACTGAAAAAACCTGATGCCGTACCAGTGCAAATACCGCTGTCATTGCTGGAATAGAGCTAATGGCACCAGCAACAATAAAAGCCATACCGGATCCTACTGACATGCCTTGCTCTATCAAACCAGAAACGATGGCAGGTGCAATATATGAGTTCAGGTATGCTGGCACTCCAACAAGTGCGCTGACAATTATCGGCATAACACCTTCTCCACCCACCACAGATGCTATCATTTGAGCAGGAAGGTAATGGATCATTAAGCTTTCTAGACTATACGCAAAAAGCATCCATTTAAGTAAAAATAGACCATTAGAGTTAAATTCAGCAATGAACGTTTTAACCCTTTTGGGCTCCTTCCAAAATTTCCAGACGGGTGCCTGGTACGAGCTTTCTCCTCTTTCGTCGCAACATGGACTGGGATTATATGAATCAAGAGAGCAGCCCCCCTGAGTGTCAACTTCCCGGGTAGATTTGAGCGGCTTTGTTAAATAACCCGCCATCGTTAACAATTTTACTGTAAAGCCACCCATCAATCCAATTGCAACAGCAATAACAGCTTTGCTAACAGCGAATTTCCATCCCAGAACCCCGGCTGTGATCATCAGGCTTGGCGGATCAATAAGAGGGGATGAGAGCCAAAAGGCCATTATCGGTGCAAGTGGGGTACCCAGGGCGAGCAATCCAGCAATAAAAGGAATGACTTCGCAGGAACAAAAAGGAGCTAATCCTCCGACTAGAGCGGCAAGGATTATCATTCGATTTTCACGACCGTCGAATATTTCGGCGACCATGGCTTCTGCCCCGGTTGCCTTGATTCCTGCAAGGAGCAGCAGGGCAAAGAGTATATACATCGAAGTATGGGCCAGGTTTGACAAAGTCAGAACAGCCAGAGGAAAAAACTGGGGCCTGTCGAGTAGGGCGATTGTGGTAAAGACTGCCAGGACCAGAATGTATACTTTATCGATTTGAGTAATAATGGATACCAGTCTGGACTCTCTATTATTAGTAGCACTTTCGCATTGAGACATAACCATCCCTCATATAACTAGTTTTTTGGTTTGTTTGTAACAAAAAAATATCTGACGGCTTGATTCTATTTTTTCCTGCTTTTACAGCACTCCAAGAGCAGGAAATTTCCGAGTTCTTCGAGATACGCGTAGTTCGCGGTATTTCGAACTTCTCTGCCTTGTTTTTCCTGGATAATCATCGTTGCTGACACCAGGTATCTCAAATGGTGGGCAAGTGTTGAAGCAGCTATTCCCAACTGACTGCCAATTTCTCCGATTGTTAGACCATCCTCTCCTGTCTGAACCAGAAGTAACAGAACAGCTAAGCGGGATTCTGATCCAGCTGCCGCATATCCATGTGAGGCCTCTTTAATGGTTATCATATTGATCCTCCTGTAGAACTTACACATAAAACTATATAACTAATTATATAATTTTTTAACTGTTGTTTGTCAAGATAAATATTTCCCTTTTTCATTTATTTCAAAATCAGGAAATGTTCCAAGAGAATATTCTCTGAGGCAATCCGTATATTCGTTTTTGGAGTGAGAAGGAAGGCAATGTATTGTGTGAAAATTGAGGCAACAAGATTGTCACCACTTATTGTCGGTGGTTAATCTGGTTCAGATTAAGGGCATTATACAGAACCGCAACGGGAATGGCGACGCAACACACTTGGTATAGATTTTGCCGGGTGATCACCTTAACTTCAGATAACTTACAAAAAGAGGTAGGGATGCATATGGTAGTGTAGCCCTTTTACTATCGGAATTAAAGAAATCCTATGGAAATACCTGCCTCAGAAAAATTTGCTGCTTACTCCCACTGTGCCACGGTCCCGATAATAGCAATCGGTACTATTGTATTGGTTGCAATTTCGGCTGGAGATATTTCGGCACAAATTGTCTCCCTTATCTATGGGGTATCGGGAGTTTTTCTTTTTAGTGCGAGTTTCTTGTATCACTCGAGAAAACAGCTAGAAAATGACTATTCACTCTGGAGAAAACTTGATCACACCGCGATCTTTTTTCTCATCGCAGGGACCTACACTCCTCTCTGCTACCTTTATCTTGAAGGAAACATGAAGTGGGGTATCCTGATTGCCCAGTGGGCGCTTGTGGTTGGAGGAACACTCTTTAAATTTTTATTTATCAATGCGCCAAGAGTCATAGGAACTCTTATTTATCTTTTCATGGGATGGATTGTCATTATCCCTATAATGACCTTGGTGGAAACAATGCCAAGAGTTGGCCTCGTCCTTCTGGGAACAGGTGGTTTATTATATACAGTCGGTGCCGTAATTTATGCTCTCAAGAGACCAAACCCCTGGCCAGGTTTTTTCGGGTTTCACGAAATTTTTCATCTCTTCATTTCAGGAGGAGCGATTTCACACCTGGCAATGATAATTTATGGGGTAGTAGAGCGTTTTTATTCTTGATTTAGATGACGTCCCAAACGAGGTAACAAAAAAATGTTTAATCCTGTGAAGGCTGTTAGGTAAAGGCCTCCAGGAAAACAAATGGAGAAAATGAATTGCGAAAGTTACCTTGAGAAGGTAGTTTAGAATTTTTTTAACCGATGGGACTTGATCGCCTTCAACGTAAGTGAAATACCAAAACGGAACGTCAAATAGAACGTTCATTGCCTCAAGAGAATTGCTGAGACAAGGTGTATGAATAAATGGTAGTCATGAAATGCTAAATGACGAAGGGCTTGGCAACTCTGAAACCACTGGTCGGTCTATCGACCGGCTCTGGTACCGCGCAAGAACCTGGTTGAGTGAACCGACAATCGTCTTTGGTCTGATACTGTCGATCTTCTTCGCGTATCTTATCTTGTCGCCCGTGTTGCTTATGCTGTTTGATGCAATAACCATCGATTTTGCCGACAAAAGCAGAGCGGGTGGGGAGGCCGGGGAATACACTTTATACTATTTGCGTCGAGCCCTCTCATCCAGGATATCCCTGTACATATTTTGGAAACCCCTGCTGAATACAGCGATCGTCTCACTCTGTGTAATCGCCATCACTTTGACACTTGGCAGTACCTTGGGATGGCTGGTCAGCCGCACCGACCTACTCGGAAGGCGTTGGTTTTCAACAGCGCTGGTGGTGCCGTATATGGTGCCATCGTGGACATTTGCACTTGCCTGGCTTGCGATATTCCGAAATCGGACAACCGGCGGCCTGAATGGCTGGGTCGAATCACTTGGACTCAACCCACCGGACTGGCTGTCGTATGGCATTGTTCCGATAACGATCATTCTTGCCTTACACTATGTGCCGTTTGTTATTCTTCTTGTTGGAAATGCACTTCGTCAGTTTGACTCACAGCTTGAAGATTCTGCACGCACACTGGGGGCGAGCCCGCGGATTGTTGCGTTAAAGATTGTCCTGCCACTTCTTCGCCCAGCCATTATTTCGGCGTCAACATTGGTCTTTGCAAAATGCCTCGGTGACGTCGGCGTCACCTATATCCTGGGTGTTCCAGTAAAAACTGATCTGCTCGCGACATCGCTTCTGCGGGCAATTTCAACGGGCCAGAATGGCATGTCCGCTGTTTTGGCCGGTGCGATCGTTTTCCTTGGTGCTGCTTCTGTCCTTATTGACATGAAACTTTTGAAGGCAGCCCAGCGGTTTGTGAC
>CAXMTO010000180.1:0-10321 GCA_964196355.1 uncultured Myxococcota bacterium | reverse complement strand
GAGAGGGAAAGAGAACAGAGGGGGCGGGAAGAAGGAGGGCAAAGAGAGAGGAAAGGGAGAGAGGAAAATGAAGGAGAGCGTGAGGGAGGAAGGTTGGAGAGGAAGTGTGAGGGACAAGTGAAAATGTAGGTGCGAGTAGAGAGAGAGAGAAGAGGTAGTGAGATGAGAGAGAGGAGAATAGGGTGGAGGAGAGTGAAAGAAAATACACAAATTAATAATAATAAATATAATTAAATAGAAATAAACAAATGTCACAAATGTTAACCACATATTCCACCCAAGGTGGTCTGGAAGAATCTTTGACTGAGGATGTACAGGAACCAGGTTAAGTCACACTATTTGGCCCTGAGCATATATTGCCAAATCTAACATACTCATTTGTTCATCCCTTGGTTCAAAGCTTGACCATTCTTCATTTTGGCATACAGTATATTTAGTTTTGATTTGAATATTTTAAGATAAGCGCTTGCCACAATGTTTTAAATCTGTCCCAGGTAGGGCTGTCATATACGTAAGCCGCATAAAGGAGAGAACATGAGAACCATAAGCTTGCTCACCACCATGATTATTGGAGTAGTTTTTTTTGCCTGCCAGGTAACCTCTGCATCAGAATCTGCTACCCGCAGCAACATCTACCTGGATGACACACGAGATAATTACTTGTCCGGTTGGAAGGCCATGATCACTAATGCCTACCCCGTAGATGCGCTGAAATCCGGCCGTTGGTTCAATCCTGCGCCGGTTTCGCGCCCCTTCCTACATGTTGACATCATTCCTTTTTCTAATGAACTGCGTGCAAAACTGCACGATAACTCGACCGATGCGTTAATCGTGGTGAAGGATAGCGCGATCGTGGCTCAATATTTTCGTTACGGGTTTGGAATTGAGGACATCCATCTCATTCATTCATCCGGAAAATGTTTCACCTCCTTCGCTATCCAGACAGTCTATGACCGCATTGGTACTGAAGGGTTGAGCCGACCTCTTAAGGCGTATCTACCAAGACTCGAAGGCAAGTTTTTCGGTGAGTCGACACTTGCCCAGGCGCTCGACATGAAGAACGGGATGGAGTGGTCCGAAAACTACGATGACCCGTCTACGGCGACAATGCTCTCGGGCCCTGTGGGAGGATGGGATCCACTCAATTCGGAAAAGGGACCTGAGTCTTGGTATGAGCGGATGTTTGATTTTCCGAAGTATGGAGAACACGGAAAGACGTGGGTCTACAGCAGTGGTTCAGCCGTTGCCTCGGCCTTTGCAGGTGCAGCCATCGAGGGACGTCACTACAGCGAACTGGTTCAGGAGTCCTACAACGAACTTGGGTTCGAGGACCGAAGCTGGTATGTGAGCAATGCTTTCAACGAACTCTCAGCTGAAGGAGGGCAGGCACTGTCAATTCGCGATCACGCCAAGCTGGGGAGGTTCATGCTGGAGAAGGAAGGCTCAACCTATGTCGACGATGTCTGGAACATGACTGGAGACAAGAATGACCCGGCGGATTCCGTCTTTTTGAAGAAATACCCTTTTGCGAAGGCCTATAAGAATTATTGGTACAAGCTTGATGACGATGTGATTCTCGCGTTTGGATCGAGCGGACAGTTCCTCTATGTGGACCGCTCCAAGAACCTGATCATCTCGAAGTACTCAAGCTTTGTAGAAGGACAGGGTGCAGGGGAGTTTGCAGACGGACTGGAGATCATTGGCAAAATTGCAGCAATGTATTGACCAGAATATTACACGGCCAAGCTCCACCAGCAGGGCTAAAAATGTTTCACTCTGACTTGTAGAAACTCGCAGGTGAACTTGTTGTTAACATAACCAGTTCAAAGATCAAAGTTTATCAATCTTCGTCAATGTTAAGACTGTTCCTGTACATCCTCAGTCAAAGATTCTTCCAAACCATATTTCGAATTGGTTTGAATTTTTATGGGATTAGATGTGGGACAGTGATAGCCGCAAACACCTAGAACCTAGACCACCTATGGATACCACGGAGGGCAAAGATATTTTTCCAGATTATCAACCGAGGCAAATGCTCCATTATTTCAGTATCGGATGACTGATAGTACTTTCACATCAGGTATTGAGGTTGGCAGGGTAAATCTCTTGGGAACATGCTTTGACCAGATGAAAACCTTACTACTGTATCTACGAACCAACGGCTGATCAAGCCAGGAGTCACAGCGTAGCGTTTGAGCCATACCAGGAAAATAGTAGCTTTTATGAGGTAGGGTAAAGTGGCTGTAGGCATACGATCAGTTTAGGTTATTCCTGATCACGTAATGTCAGCGACTTAGCTTTGAGCTTAACATTGCCAAAACGAAGCTAATCAATGCTGCTGCATGCTACGACGAAAGGTGCTTCCTGTAAATGTAATTAAGAAGTCACCCCTAAAACCTAGCAACAAAAAACCTATTCTTAACCTATAGAAATCCAATCCTGTTCAGAAATACCTGACAATAAAAAAGTATTATGAAGGGCAAGAGTCGAGTCGCCCGGGGGAATCTCACCCCCAGGCTCTCACAGTTCCGGACGTGAGTCTCTCGACTCATCCGGCTCCTCATGTCCCCTATTCAGTAAGGTTTGCATTGCTCGCAGGTTCCTCCCATTTCTGGTTGACCAATAAGTAACTTCAGACATGTTACCCCCTTTGCTCCACCTCCATTACAGAGGCTTCATCACTACTACGAGGTAATCCGCCCCTGTGCTCCGCATCAGTACTCTCATCCTTGTGGGGCCACCACTTGGATTTCTTCCTTAACATCGGAACGACAGGTTCCCACGTTCCACTCGAAAGCCAAGATCATGTTCACGTCACCTTTATGCCGGTCGCCGCTCGGGCAGTAAATCCGTCTTTCCATAACATGAGACTAGCTTGATCAATCGCAACCCAATAGTACGATCGAGTCTCTCAGTTAAGGATACTTGAGTAGCAGCTAAATTTGAGATGCACGCAATATCTCAGAAAATCAAATCTCTAGGTGATGTTTGCCAAGATCATTAATTCACGGTATCTTATTGCGACCGTGTCTCAGCATTGTTTTTTAAGCTCTCAACCTGATGATGACTAATTTTTAAAACAATTATCTCGGGTGTGTCGAGAACACGAACTTCGTGTATCTCAAAAATGGTATAGTGTTCCTTAAAAAAAATAAATATTGGTTTTTTATATGGTTTGCCATGAAGGAGGATATTGATTAATTTCCTGTCACCACTATGTTTTACAGGAAATAATTGATCCCTAAATTCAAAGTACCACCCAAATTGATGCATGCAGACACTATTTACAGTGACAATTTCTCACTGAAACGGAGAGTTTACTTTTACATTTTTTCCCTGATGCTGCTGGTAGTACTCAGACCTGCCTTTGGGGCACCATTTAACAGGGATGAAGTAGAAGTTTCTTACATCTACGCTGCAGTAATGGGAAGCGGGACCTATCAGATTGGTAATAGAAGAATTACCATGCTCAGACTGCCCTTTTCATGGAATCAGAGTGAGGCCACGGCTGACAGCGCTGGTTGGAAGTGGTTGTTACCTCTAGTTCTTGGTTACGACGACCTTAGTAACGCGGACTCCAATTGGATTGATCTGTTATTGCCAGACCAATTGATAACCTTTACCATGTTGCCAGGAATTGAATATATCTATCCAGTCAATTCTGGCTGGCACCTCAAGCCCTTTCTACAATTTGGAGGCGGCAGAGACTTTTCCTTGGAACAGTCTTTTACAATGGCACAATCGGGGGTGCGCAGTCTTAACTTCTGGCAGATAGGGCAAGGTTGGGAAGTGCGTTGGGGGAATGGCCTGCGATGGGCTGGAGAGTATCAGCAGGAAACGGGAGACAGTACAAGTTTTGGTCTGCTTGAAACAGGCTTGGACGTTCGTCGAGATATACCACTGGTATTGTCCGGGCATCGTTTGGATGTAGGCGCCTACTACGTTTATCAACGATTTCTCCCTGAGTGGAACGCTGATGAGGCACCAGATATTCGGGCAAAGCTGAGTGAATTACATGAGTTGGGTCTGAGTGTGGGCCTGAAACAGAAAAAAAAATTATTAGGTATTTCTATTCGAAGAGTTCGACTGGGATACAAAACTGGTGGAGTATTCCAGGGATGGACAATTGGCACAGATTTTCCATTTTAAGGGAACCTTGAAAAACAGGGATTTACAAACAAATTCTCCTATCGTGGCAATGTTCATACTGCTGTTGTCTTGTAACGGGCGAATCGCTATTTCAGACGACACCTCGATTCTCACATATGGAAAGCTCACTTGGAGGTTTAAACCCAAATGTTCGGCAATGTTTTCAAATGCTTTCTTGCACTTCTATTTATAATTTCAGGGGTAACTTCTTGCGCAACACTAAAACCTGTACCCCTTCAGCCTGTTGTGACTGCACTGCCGCCAGCGAAATCGGGAGTCCTCAGCAAGGTTGCCTTGCAGATAAAGATGCTGCATGGCCAAGACAAAAGCGGCTTTCTACTGCTAGCCGACAACAAGAAAGCCCTTAACTGGCGGTTAGCGCTTGTTGACCATGCTGTAAAGTCCATAGATGCACAGTATTTCATCTGGCAGAATGATGCCACAGGCAACCTGTTATTCGATCGATTGATAAAAGCCGCTGACCGTGGCGTCAGAGTCCGCCTGCTCGTGGATGATTTTGTCTTGAATGCAAATGACCGAGACTTGGCGCTATTGAGCAGTCACCCTTATTTCAAAATAAAAATTTACAATCCACAGTATACCCGGGAAAATACTCTAGGCCAGATAGGTGAGTTCTTTTTCTATTTTAAAGAATTAAATCGTCGGATGCACAACAAACTTTTCATCGTTGACGGACAGGTAGCTATTATGGGGGGCAGGAATATTGGAAACCCCTATTTCGGGCTGAGTGAAACCTACAATTTCAGAGACCTTGATGTCATGGTAGCTGGGGCAGTACTCCCTGAAATATCGAACTCTTTTGACGAATACTGGAATTCCGATCTCGCATACCCGACATCTTCTATGACCATGCCTGGCAATAGTGAAACTTTTGAAAAGATATCAAATTCCATCACTGTTTATCTTGATAAGAACCGGTTTTTATTGCATCAATATTCACTTGAACCAAAAAACTGGGAAGAGCAGCTGCAGCATCTGGTTGCTTTAATGAAACCAGGGGTGGCGCACATTGTTCAGGACACCCCGGCCAACAGCCACGGGAAAGAAGTGCGGTTGATTGATATGCTGGACCACCTGGCCGAGCCCGTCAGGAAAGAGGTCATTATCGTATCCCCCTATCTTATTCCTGGTCGCAATTATTTACGGGAAGTTGGTAAACTGGTTTTCGAAGGTGTCAAGGTAAGTATTATCACCAATTCTCTCGGTTCCAATAACCATACCATGGCTCATAGCCACTATAAAAAATATCGACGGGAAATATTGAACATGGGGGCGGAGCTTTTCGAATTCAAACATAATCCGTCTATGGACCTGCTCAGGATTTCTGATGTACCTCCAGTGTCTGGAGAATTCATATCCCTTCATATGAAAGCGATGGTAGGTGACAGAAAGACCTGTTTCATCGGCTCCCTGAATCTCGACCATCGAGCAATGAAAATCAATACCGAGAACGGTCTCTATATCGAATCTGAGCCGTTGGCGGCAGAGTTAGCCCAGGCATTCGATCAGATAATGGAGCCAGAAAATAGCTGGAACGTGTCTCTCGACGGCAACGACACCTTAAGCTGGAGTTCCTCAACGGGAAAGGTCTTCAGCCAACCGGCAAGGACTTTTAGTCAACGTATTTCAGATTTCTTCCTCCGTCTTCTGCCCATTGAAAGCCAGCTTTAACTCCAGGCATGCGATGTGCTATCGCCAGGATAGTTTACCATTACCGTGACCCCATTTGGGGGTGGCGAGATACCCACAAATTTAACCACAAGCGTATAGCTGGTATTCTGATGGTTAAATTTTGTGATCAACGAAAAGTTAGCCACTTATGGACAGGCACTAATCTAGAAATTGATCCTTATTCAGGCGTAAACGTTGTGACTTGAGTACTCGAGTGAATAATCGCCAATATCCAAGTTTGAAGTGACAAAATATCGATATTTAAAATCTATTATGACGTTCTTATGCACCTCTACTCCAACGCCAAGCCCAAGTTGGTACGCAAAAGCAGTGCCCATTGAACGAACATCATTCTCTATGGTATGTGGTTTTAAGCATTAGAAAATTAGCCCCAAAAGACTTATTCGCCTGTTAATCATACCAATTTGAAAATGTTCTTTCAGTTGGGCTTTTACCAAATATTATGAAATCAGGATTCTATTGAGTACTGATAAAAATTTGTATTGTAGCAGGGAATCTGAAGTGGATGACAGCTTTGTTCTGGCTGACCAGTTTCAGGTGGGTTGAGTAATTCGCCGGTAGAAATCAGAGATTAAAAGGAATAAGGTCAATCCCCGGAGCCAGCTTCCATCACAAATACCTTTCAGAGAAAAAGAATGGAAGTGTGGTGTGGTTTCAACTATTGACGACCTACCTCATTTCTGGTCGCCTCAATCTTAGCGCACGTGCTTCTTGAGCATGCGGGTGGCATTTTTTTCCATTTCTTTGCGGGAAACCGGCTCACATGGAGGCATGTCGAAGTGCCCTTTCGGAATGTCATCTGCCGTGATTTCGCGCAAATTATGAACCAGCGTAATTTCCTTTTTGACCTTTTCGTCACCTTTCTTCAAGTTACGCAAGGTCACCACGTTTTCCAGGCGCAGCACCGGTCCGGTTTCAAACGCTATCCGTCGTGCTGATATTTCGTCCAGGTAGTCGAATCCAGACTGTGAGGTCGTCTCCAACCACAGACGCTCGAATACCGGCAGATCCAATTCGCTGGTCATCCAGATATCATCAATTTCTTCCACGGTGTATTCCATTGTGAGGAGCAGGATACGTACTTTGGCGCCGTATTTTGTGACAACGCGGATGTGGGTGGTCTCAAAGCCTTCGATTCTGCCACCTGGCTCTTCCAGCACTTTCTCGACACTTACTTCATACAGGTCCGCATTCGCCAGGCGTTTGCCTTTTTCCAGGAAGCGACCGGCCGCCTGGAAAAACTCTGAGAGCGTCCAGTTACTGCAATACGCCTGTGAACCATTTGTCAGTGCGAAACTTTTGCCTCCATCAGTAGTTACCACGTAACCACCTTCCGGTGTGCCGTCGGTACCCAGGAAATCGATACGTGCCTTGTCTCCAATGGTAAGCACATTTTCTCCATAGCGTTTCAACCCGTCGGCACGCTCGACGGTGGTGGTGACCGTATATCCAAGATCTGCCCATGCGGAAGTCGCCACCAGCGCCTGGAGCGCTATCAATACACATAACAGCCTAACTATTAAGTGGTTCATCGTAGGACCTTAACCAGAAAAATAATCTGAACCCTAGTATCGCGAAAAGTGGTCGCCCTGGCCAGTCAGACGAACCACCCGGAGGCCAATTTTTATGACCCTGCTGACCGTCATGCGAAGTTATGCGCCCCGGTGCCTTAATTGGTTACGGGGGTGCTTTAGTTTACTTTTTCACCAACAACCCGATATGTGGGAGTTACATATATGAACGTGCCGTCCTGCACATTGTACTTACCATCGACCACATATTTTTCACCGTTCTCTTCACCTGAAACAACCATGACATTATCAAGCAATTGATACGTTTCCGCTACAGTTGCAGCAGAGCCGTCCTTATTGACGACTAATGTGGTGACCTTACTATTTGTCTGAAATGATGTTACCAAAGAATGATACTCAGGAAATGGTTGTTCTCCCTCAATACTAATCACCCGCCATGTCGTTCCCACAAGTTCATTTCTACTAGCTGGCCTGTAGGCAGTGTTGGGGTCACTGGTAACTTTTGCTTTTGCAATCTCATTTCGTTCTTTCTCAAGGGCCATTTTTTCTGCATGACGATCTTGATCTGTTCCAATAGCATAGCCGGCTAAACCACCAACTGCTGCACCGGCAACGGCCCCTCCGACACTGCCAGACATAACACCCCCAGCCAATGCCCCAAGCCCAACTCCTCCTGTTGTTTTTCGCTTAACGTTAGTAGCTCCGCAACCAACTAACATGAAGAGGACTGGAATGATCACCAAGATTGAAATGAAACCTTTATTTTTTAGCATACATGTATTCCTTACGTAGATTTTGAATTATTAACAAACGTGATAATAATAGGTGAAGACGGCGTAACAGTTATTAATGTAAGAATATAATTAAATTTTGCAATTAGATTGAAACTAGAACAAAACCCAACAATTTGACGTTGTGATTAATTTGGGTGACGTAGTTCAAATGAGTATACGAGTGTGTTATATTGGTGGTATCCTTTAACACGAGATTCTCCCGTATTATCAGCCCTTTTTGATATACACTGTTGAAACAGAATGCTCTTTAAACCATTTTTATGCATGAGATTACCATGAACCTCGTACCCTTGTATCGATTGCTTTTCTTGGTCCTTTTGGCCATTACTACATCCGCATGCCAACCCAAAGTATACCTGATGCCTTCTCCAGTCAGTGTAATTGCTGACGGAGATATTTTCCACCTTACCCCTGAGGCCTATGATGAAAACTTGATAGGAACACTCTACGCAACCAACCGGGTTCCTGTGGATAGTTTCAACGGGGACGCTTACTACAGTATTTTTCCGTCAAGCACCCTGCGCCTTGGATATACAATTTACCGTATAGGTGAGGAGGAGAAGAGTTGGGAAAGAATTCATCAGTTGTCGCTGTTGTGCTAATAGCGGACCGTCCACCAGCATTAAAAGTAGCGGGTGACATTGAGAAAGACATTCCAGTCATTTTCGAGGCCAGTATCACTGCCGCGCCGGAAGGTCATCAGGTCCACGTCCACATTTTGCTGGGCTGTGATATCCCACATGGTAGATGGGTTGATCTCACCACCGACATTTATATCGATGTTTCCTGAACCTTCATGCTCTAACTCGCCGGCTACAAAATAAGTGTAGGCGGGCAAAATCCGTACTTGGGCGCCGGGCCACCAGTCCGGATTGTAGATTAACTGGGCGTCGAAGCCCAAGCCCGCGCCGTTGTAGTTCTCAAATTCTTTATCCCAGGAGTTCGCCAAGTTGACCGAAATATACAGGTTCCACTTTTCAGCCAAGGCCCACACCGGCATAACTCCCACATTGATCAGGTTTTGTCCGTCAGTGCCCTTTAGTTCTCCCGCCAACTGTGCGTCCAGCTGGGAGCCCAGCCCGCGGTACCCCTGTTCAAGATCGTAATTCATATCAAACAGGTGGAACCAGCGAATCCGTGTGTTGGTCCAGCCACTGTTGTTACCGGGTTCGGAGTCTCCGGAGTGTTGGCCGTAGCCTGCTTCCAACAACGCCATATCATTGGAGCCCAATGCTAGGTTGCCAATGAGGCGAAACTCCCACATGTGCTCACCGTTGGTATAGTCAACGTATTTCGGGCCGCCTCCGAGGAAGGAATAAATCTTGGTGGGGTCGCTTGCGTCAACTTGCGGCGTGTCTTCTGCCAACGCGGGCAAGCAAAATATGGCAATACTGCCGATCAAGAAAAGAAAACCGAAATCT
Source organism: uncultured Myxococcota bacterium (assembly GCA_964196355.1). Lineage (GTDB taxonomy): Bacteria > Desulfobacterota > Desulfobulbia > Desulfobulbales > Desulfocapsaceae > Desulfomarina. Next base: position 712 of record CAXMTO010000180.1, on the reverse strand, counting down.
TTCATATCATTAAATGCTCCTTTATATATGATATTATCCAACCAAATTTAAGAGTTTCCTTCTACTTCTTCAAGAACTACACTCGACTCCAAGTGGAATTGGTCTAATGCCTCAAAGTCCGATGTAGGTCAGGTCGCTACTGGGCTGTCTGTATCGCAGTGACGCCATACTTGCTGTATTGCTCTCTTTCACGGTTCCGGAGGGTACATTTATTCCTTCGTAGCGATTTAAGATATACACACCTTCGTTCTCTACCGTCTTATCGATCCCTGCCATCCGAAATGCTTTCGAATTAACCCAGGCAGAGTGCCCACTCTGACCGAGGATAAACACCGGAACATCGGGCACGATCTCGTCGAGTAACTTCTTATCAGGGTTATCATTCTCGAGACCGATGGCCCAGTTGCCACCTAGGAATACGTCTCTATCAGGGTGTGCGGCAACGAACTGCCTGACATCCTCCAGCACCACATCGAGGTTACCCGGATCGGGCGCGTTAATACTGCCTACTATTTCAATTTCAGCGAATCTCTATCAACCTGTTTGCCGCGCATGAACACTTGTTGAACATTGCGGGTATCGTCGATGTTCTTGGACGGATCACCTTGAACGAGGAGTAAATCAGCGGACAAACCTATCTGTAGGGAACCAAACTCTTTATCCCTACGTAAAACCTTAGCCGCATTATAGGTGCAAGCTTTTATTGCTTCCA
>CAXMTO010000179.1:0-21951 GCA_964196355.1 uncultured Myxococcota bacterium | reverse complement strand
CTGGACACGTTGCTGAGCAACAATAACTCAGTCGAATATTTTGACCATCATTTCGCCGGTGCCATACCCGACTCACCTCTCCTCGAATATGAAATCAACGTTTCGCCGGAGAGTTGTACGTCACTCATTGTTAACAACATTTTGAATGGGAAAAACTTCCGGTGGGCAATTTGTGGTGCATTTGGTGACAACCTGCACAGGCAGGCGGAACAACTTGCAAATGATTACAGCCTCACAGAAAAACAGACACTGCAGTTACGGGAAATTGGCGAACTGTTTAACTATAACGGATACGGATCAACTCTGAGTGATCTTCATTTTCATCCTGAAGAATTATACAGATCGGTCCATAACTTTGAGAATCCTTTTGATTTTATTATCTCTACTCCCATCGTTGAAACGCTGCGAGAAGGATTTAATTGCGATCTTGGGGAAGCCCTCAATCAAAAAGAGTATCCAGTCAAGGGAAAGAACACAGTCTATTATTTTCCAAATGCTGCCTGGGCTCGCAGAATCCAAGGCATTTTCTCGAACCTGAAGGCCCGGGAGGAACCAGATATCGCTCACGCGCTCATCGTCGAAAATGATGACTCATCCCTTAGGATCAGCCTGCGTGCACCGCTGACAGATAAACGAGACGCCGACAGCATCTGCAAGCTTTTTCCCACGGGCGGCGGGAGGGCTGCAGCGGCAGGTATTAACAGCCTGCCACCCGCGATGCTCGATGATTTTCTTGCCCAGTTGAATACTGTTTATCGATGACAGGATGAAAAGAATCAGATCACACTCTTTGGAGGACTAACCATCAACCCCCCGTGCTACTCCCGAAATATTCTTTACATCCTTTTCATAAGCAATCTCATCTTCCTGTTTTTTGTTTCTGCCTGCTTTGCAGAGACAACCCCCAAAGCCGCCAACCATATCACCGACGGCGAACTTATCGACCTGAACAGTGAAAAATACCACCATTTTTTCCTGGAATTACAGAATGAATATAATTTCAAAAAAGAAGATCTCCATCTTCTGTTTAAGGGCGTTAGTATCAACCGCAAAGTTCTCACACTTATGGATCGCCAATGGGAATCCAAGCCCTACTATAAATACTGGCCGCTCTTCATAACACCTTTTGTGGTTGCCAAGGGCAAAAGGGAGCTCCGGAATCACAGGGAGTTATTTGACAGAATTGAAAAGCAGTTTGGCGTTGATCGAGAAATTATTGTTGCTATATGGGGGATTGAATCCAGATTTGGAACCAATATGGGGGGATATTACCTTTTTCAGTCCCTTAATACCCTTTTTGACGCGTATCCTCGTAGATCTGACTTCTTCCGAAAGGAGCTGATTCATTACCTCATTCTCTGCAGAGAAAATAACATCGATCCACTCACAATAAAGGGATCTTATGCTGGTGCATTTGGTCAGGCCCAGTTTATGCCATCAAGTTTTAACGAATATGCGATCGACTTCGATGGCGATTCCCGCCGTGACCTTATCTCTTCTGCTGATGATATTTTTGCATCGATAGCCAATTATTTAAAAAAATACAATTGGGCACTGCATGGTCCTGTTTTTGTGGAAATAGGCAATACCCTGAAGACAGATTTACTCCTTGATACCTACAAAAAAGGCCGCAAGGGTCGAATGGAATGGCGTAAGGTAGCTAAGGATCAAAAAATAACTCTTCCTCGCCCGCAAGACAACGGCCGGTTGTCAATTATCGGCCTGGAAAAAACACCTCTGTTTGGCGGAGGTATGCGCTTTGTCGCAGGATATCCCAATTTGCATGCCATAACAGAGTACAATCACAGCAATAAATATGCGATGGCTGTAGCGGAGATGGCAGAGGCCTTCAAAAAATAGCACTATTCATTTGCCCTATGACCCTCCGGTTTCAGCCTAAATACGTCTCTTTAATCCTTGTATGTCTCTTTCTAGCCAGTGCCGCATGGTATTTTTTTCTCAAGACAGACAGCTACAAACCTCTACATCATATTTCACCAGATAAAGCTCCTGTATTCACCGATGATATGGGCTATAATTCGTTCCTTTCTGCTTCTCGAAGCCATGCAGATTATCTCAAAAATAGAGCCAGCTACGATCGTACTGCTTTTGGCCAGGTGAACTATTCAGCCGACTGGCTGTTTGAATCTATTCACATCTTCACTGAGAAAATTAAAGAGAATCCAGACCAGAATGAATTACACCAATTCATCCTGGAGAATTATGACATCTATCAGGCGGGAGGAAGAGAAAACAAAAGAAAGCGACAAATGCTGGTCACCGGATACTACGAGCCTCTCTTTGAAGGCAGCCTCGTCAAAACCAAGCCATATTTATATCCAATATACTCATCCCCTGAGGACCTGGTAAATGAAAAATCGGGGAACAGCAATCATCCCCGTATCGGCAGAATCGCGGATAAAGGTTTTACCAGCTACTGGAGCAGAGCAGAGATTGAAACACTCAACATCGCTCAAGGATATGAGTTGGTTTATCTTAAAGACCCTTTTGATGCTTTTCTCCTCCACGTCCAGGGTTCTGGCAGGATCAGACTCCCTGACAAATCAATCAGGACAATTCAGTTTGCAGGCTCCAACGGGCTTGAATATAATAGTGTCGGCAAATTGCTGGTCGATGAAAAGAGAATGGATTTAACAGAAGTTACTGTCCCGGCAATCCGCAACTACCTGAAAGAGCATCCCAAGCAGTTGCAGCGAATTCTCCACCATAACCCTCGATTCATTTTTTTTAACTGGGGAAACGATCTTGGCCCAAAAGGAAGTAGCGGCGCAATTTTAACCCCGGGAAGGTCGATTGCTATTGACAATTCAGTTTTACCGGATTCTGCGATCGGGTATATCACAACCCAAAAACCGGAAGTAAACCAGCAAGGTGAAATTGTCGACTGGGTTCCCCTAAACCGGTTTGTCTTCCCTCAGGACTCCGGAGCTGCAATCAAGGGCGCGGGGCGCGTTGATCTGTTCTGGGGCCACGGTTACTACGCAGAACTGGCGGCAAGTCATATGAAGGAGGATGGTAAACTTTATTTTCTCGTAAAAAAAAGAGAGCAATTTTAAAGCAAGCTTATATTGCTTTATGTATCTGTTTTCGATAAAGTTGTATCTGATAAGAACGTGTTGTAAGCAATTACTCATAATTATTGTAGAAAGAAATCAATATTCACTGGAGAAATATATGAAAAACTCAAGATTTCGGTTAATTTTACTCCTTCTCATAGTACTCCTTATGCTGGGTAACCTGGCGCAGGCGGAAAACAGTATCCCAGCCCCTCCTGATGGGAACTTACGCTATTCCATTACTGTGGCCAAGTTTAAAAATGAGGCTGGATGGCATGGCCAGTGGGATATAGGTGATGGTTTTGCCACCATCATGACCAACATGCTGCACAAATCAGGCTGGTTTATTGTTCTGGGAGACCCTGAAATGCGTGGGGCCGCCATGGGTGAGCAGGACCTGGCTGCCAGTGGTCGTACTGCCAAAGGGAAAAAATCGGCAAAGATTGGCAGGATGACCCCGGCCCAGCTCTTGGTTCGAGGTTCCATCACCCATGTTCAAAACGATACTGGCAGTGGTGGTGGCGGTCTAAGCTTTGCTGGTATTTCCATCGGCGGCTCTGCTGGCAAGGCCGAAATGAATATAACCATATATCTTGTTGATTCTGAAACCGGTCAGGTTAAGGCCTCAACTGATATTGTTGGTACCTCCGGAAAAAAAGGGTTCAATATTGGTTACCATGGCTCAGATCTTGGTGGCTTAACGGGTGCTTTTGGTGGTCAGAAAAAGGATAATGTGGGCAAGGCCGCAGAAGATGCAGTCGGTCAGGCTGTCCAGTACCTGATCGAGCAGCTTGAGTCAATCCCATGGGAAGCTTCTGTCCTGATGACAAAAGGTGACAAAATTATTATAAATCGAGGCAATCGAGAGGGTGTGACCGTCGGAACAACATTCAGGGTAGGTGGTGTTGAAGAACTCGTCGACCCTGACACGGGAGAAGTCCTTGACTCTGAGATGATTGAAGTCGGTACTATCAAGGTTACAAAAATCAAGGAAAAGATCGCCTACTGTGCTCCTGTTTCAAGTGGCAGTGAAATCAAAAAAGGAATGTCGGTCTTTACCATGGAATAACTGGCTGGCAAACGGGCAGACACCTGACAGAATGATTTTCTCTGTTTTTGCCAAATTCATTCTGTAAATCCTCTACTCTATTCTCCTGCAAGCAGAGCGAATCGTTCCCAGAAGTCCGGGAACGATTTTACAACGCACCCTTCTCCTTTGATTATTACACCGGGAACTCTCAGTCCGGAAACAGCAAGGCTCATAGCCATCCTGTGGTCATCGTAAGTGTCAATTTCATCCCCCTTAAGATGCGCCCCGCCATCCCCATGGATGATCATTTTATCTTCGTATTCTTCAACACTCACCCCCAGTTTTCTCAACTCTGTTACAACTGCGGACAGGCGGTCACATTCTTTTATACGCAGATGAGCGATATTGCTTATCACTGTAGTTCCATGGGCAAAAGCGGCGACCACAGCTAAAGTTGGAACAACATCAGGCATATCTCCCATATCTACAGTAATGCCCTCCAGACGTTTATTGCCGTGCAGAGTAATACCATTTCCAGACCTGGTCACCTCACAGCCCATGCGTCCAAGAAGAGGTACGAGCATAGCATCTCCCTGAAGCGAAGGTACGGGGACATTCTCAACAGTCACTCTTCCACCGGTCACCGCAGCGGCAGCCCAAAAATAGGATGCGTTTGATGCATCACCTTCAATTTCATAATCTCTTGCCTGATAACAGCCCTGAGGAATAGAAAAAAGATTGAAATCAGATGACGCTTCAACTTCTATACCAAAGTCAGACATCACTGACAGAGTCATGGCGACATAGGGCTTTGATAAGACTTCTCCCTCGACACGTAAAATCGATGGTTGGCTCGCATACGGGGCGACCAGTAAAAGAGAGGAGAGATATTGACTTGACTTTCCCTCCGGTAACACTGTAGTGCCGCCAGTTATCCCGTGTGCGTTGATTTCAAGAGGAGGACAACCGGTGCCCCGAGTAGAAACTATGTCAACCCCCCACCCCTTCAGGGCAGCCATCAGTGGGCTAATTGGCCGCTCGTACATCCGCTTATCTCCATCAATAATAAAGCGAGCATTACCCAGTGAGGCAACAGAGGTGAGAAAGCGAGTCGCTGTCCCGTTGTTTCCGAGATAGATCGATTGTTCACTTGGGTGAATTACTCCACCGTTACCGGAGACATACCAGTCATCACCTTTATCGATGGTAACCCCCATCTGGGCAAGAGCCTTTGATGAATATTCAGTATCCTCACTTGCAAGCGGGCCGATAAGTCTGCTTTCACCACTGGCAAGAGCGGCAGCGATCAGGGCCCGCTGAGTCAGGCTTTTTGAGCCGGGTACGGAGATTTTTGCGTCTACTTTGCCTACTGGTTTAATTTCTATCATGTTTTCAGCTCTTCTGTTTATTCATTCTGTGACATTTTTTCCAGCCAGATTCCACTCACGGCCAATCGCTGCAGTCCTTTCAACATTGCGAGGTCGCATTCGTGTCATTATCGCCGGGGGTGGGAATGAAGGACGCTGAAAGGAAGGAATCTTTGTTACAAAAAAGTGGAGCGTTTCAGTCAATTAACAGTTGTCCAATAAGAGAACGAACAGACGATAATTTTTCAGTTTCCACATAACGCTCTATTCCCTCAACAATCTCTTCACTTGCTCTTGGATTTATAAAGTTGGCAGTTCCGACCTGTATTGCCGATGCACCAGCCAGCATAAATTCCAGTGCATCTTCAGCCGTCTCTATGCCGCCTATGCCAATAACGGGAATTGATACAGATGAGGCCGCCTGATACACCATCCGTAAAGCAACTGGTTTGATAGCAGGCCCAGAGAGCCCACCTATGACATTTGCAAGTACAGGTCGCCTGGTTTTCAAATCAATGGCCATGCCAATAAGCGTATTTATCAGGGATATAGAATCAGCCCCTCCATCCTCAACAGCGCGGGCAACAAGAGAAATGTCAGAAACATTTGGGGAAAGCTTAACCATAACCGGTACATCCGACCTCTCCTTAACAGCCTCAGTAACAGCTGCCGCCATGGATGGGTCGGTGCCAAAAGCCACTCCCCCCTTTTTTACATTCGGGCAAGAAATATTCACCTCGATTCCTGCGACCCCGGGAACCCCGGCAAGTCTCTCTGTTATCTCCCTGTATTCAGCCACGGAGTCCCCCAGAATGTTGACAATAACCGGTATATTCAGGCCGGCAAGATAATTCATTTTTTCAGAAATAAACCTGTCTACTCCGACATTCTGCAAGCCAATAGAATTGAGCATTCCGCACGGCGTTTCAACAATGCGAGGTGGGGGATTACCCGGTCGTGGGTTGAGGGAAATACCTTTTACTATGACTGCTCCAAGCCGATGCAGGTTCATCAGGTTTTCAAATTCCCTGGCGTAGCCAAAGGTGCCCGAGGCTGTCATCACAGGATTTGCGATCTGAAGTGACCCGATATTAACACGTAAATCCGGAAGAGCGTCTTTTCTATCATCTACGAATTCCATATCAACTCCTCGGCTTTAAAGACTGGACCGTTTAGACAGACGTGGGCATAGGTTCCTTTTCGGGTCGGCCTGCTGCAGCCCAGGCAGGCACCCATTCCGCATGCCATAACACTCTCCACTGACACCTGGCAGGCAACTGATCGAGCTTTGCAGATCGCATGTACCCCGGCCATCATCGGTTCTGGCCCGCAGGCGTATACAGTGTAACTATTGTCAAATTGAAGAGAATCCAGAAGGTCCGTAATAAGTCCATGGTGCCCGTAAGATCCATCATCTGTTGCGAAAAGCAGTTTTAACCCGAATTCCCTGAAATCCTTGACGAGCGGCTCTACATCAGCCTTTTCCCGACCGGCGAGAATGATCGTATCATTGCTGCAATCACTCTTCAGGCGACAGATGCTTTTGGCTAGAAAGAGCATTGGAGCTATCCCCAGGCCACCGCCAACGATAAGAGCAGGGGAATCCCTTCGGATGACAAACCCCTGGCCTAAAGGCCCAAAAACGGACAGTACCTCTCCGACTTTGACACGTGCAAGCATGTCGGTGCCCCGACCAACAACTTTGAAATAGATCTGGATTTTCCCATCTGCGCTTGTCTGGTGAATTGAAAAAGGTCGTCTCAAAAGAGGGTCCTTGCCAAAACCGGCACGAATCATCACAAACTGGCCAGCTTTCGCAGCTCTGGCGATGGCTGGTGAATCGAGTGTTAAACGATAATTTTTCTCTGAAAACTGTTCAGCACGTATTACTGTTGCTTTTTCCTGGTATTGTGACATAGTTACGGTACACTTATCTGGTATTAGTGCCTTGACAACTTTTTCCTGTTTTTATAAAGAAAAATCTTTGGTAGAGGCATTTTTCGTGTTTATCGGGGTAGATCAGGGCTATCCTTAACTTCAGCAAAAATTCATTCATCCAATGCATACAGAAACCTTTTTCATCCTCATTGCGGCACTTTTGGGTGCAATCGTTGGCAGCTTTCTCAATGTTGTTATCCTGCGGCTGCCAAAAAATGATGCGTCAATCGTCTATCCAGCCTCCCATTGCCCCAAATGCCTCAACCCCCTTTCATGGTACGAGAATATACCGATTTTAAGCTATATTCTTCTCCGCGGTAAATGCTCACACTGCCACACGTCAATATCTCTCCAATATCCTGTCGTGGAGATGCTGACCGCCCTTCTCGCTGCAGCGGTCTGCTACAAATTTGGCTTTTCAATTCAGGCTGGTGCGTATTTCCTTTTTGGTGCAGCCCTCATTGTAATCATATTCATTGATATTCATCACCAGATCATTCCCGACGTCATCAGCCTTCCGGGGATCATCCTTGGTTTTCTCTTCTCGTTCATCAACCCGAGTGTAACCTGGCAAAGTTCTCTGATCGGATTACTCCTTGGAGGAGGTGTTCTCTATGCTATTGCCTTCTTCTACTCTCTCCTTCGTAAACAGGATGGTATGGGTGGAGGGGATATAAAACTCCTGGCCATGATCGGCGCATGGCTTGGGTGGCAGTCTCTTCCTTTTGTCATTCTAGTCAGCTCAGCCAGCGGCTCAGTTATCGGACTTATTGCGATGAAGTCGCAAAAAAAGGGCGGCAGCACGAGAATCCCATTTGGGCCTTTCCTGTCATGTGGCGCCCTGTTATATACATTCTATTCGGAGAAGATACTTTACTTTTATCATCTCTATATCACAGGTCAGTGGCCCTGAAAACACGATTGATCTATTAAGATCCGCTCAGCAGCAATTCTGCCAACTTTCGTCCTTCCTCCAGTGCAGTTTTACCCTGTTCCCTGTTATGTCCATAGCCAGGGTATTTCTTGCGAAACCAGGAATTTTCCTTACGGACCATTTTCCCACGCAGCTGCATGATAAGGCCAATAGTCCGCCAGGGTTCTGAAATAGGATGGATAAAAACAATGGGTGTGCATACACGGGCACCTATTGTTTTTAATCGTCTGCCAAGTTCCCAGTTATTTATCCGCCAGTAGGACCTGCACGATATAAAAGGAATAACCTGCTGATTTCCGCACACATCTTTTCCGAACCTGTTTAAAAACTCAACCACGGGTCCGCTTGGATGATATGACCATGTCGGCCCTGCAAGAACGATCCGATCCCAACTCCCGTAGCACTTTTCATCAATCGGCTCGATTTCAAAGCTTACCTGGAAAAATGTCTCTATGGTGGCTTTTATCAGACTACCATATGATCTAAATGGAAACTCATATGGTGAAACAGGAATAAGCTTTTGCACAGTCACCTCGACACCTTCGCATTCAAGTCCTTCTATAAACTTATTGAGCATAAGTTTTGTCTGGCGGGAGAAGGAATAAAATACTATGAGTACCCGTTTTTTATGCAATGGCAGCTCTGTTTCTTTTTTTTTAAAAATAACACCAAAAGAAGACTAACCCCGATATACCGGGGTTAGCTCAGTACCCTTTCAAAAGTGTAAAAACCAAGAAAGTGACATATCCAGCACGATACCAAAAAAAAAAGCCCCCGACAAGTCGGGGGCTTTTAAACATCAGTAAAATATTCTCTATTATGCTTCTACTTCATGTTCTACACTAACAGCTATTTTGTACAGCACCGTCACAAGTAGAAATCCGGTAGCCCAGATACCTAGAGTAATTCCGATCTCATTGGCTGTTGGATAATACTCAACAATTTCATGCAGTGGATTTATAACCAGACCGCCCAGCACAAATCCAAGCCCCTTATCGAGCCACAGAGCAAAGAAAATCATACCGCATCCAATTCCAACCATAAGATCGGTAGAGACCTTGCTTATTTTCATATAAGCGAATATCCCGAGTCCTCCAAAGCAGAGTAAAACTGAAGTCCACATAAACGGCACAAGGTTATTATACACATGCCCATTATGCTCCAGACCAAAGAAAAGATACTCCAGAGAATACATATGTCCTGGAATATTTGAATAATAGCCGACAAAAAATTCCAGGCATACAAAAAATACATTAATTATGGCTGCATACATGATAATTGTGGTCAATTTGCTGATGGCTTCTTTCCCTGCATCAAAGTTGGCCACACGTTTCATGATCAGACAGGCTATGACAATCAGAGCAGGTCCTGCGGCAAAAGCCGATGCGAGAAATCGTGGTGCAGTGATCGCGGATAACCAGAAATGGCGACCAGGTAAACCACAATAGAGCATTGCTGTTACGGTATGAATTGAGACTGCAAACGGAATTGAGAGATAAACGAAAAAATAAACCCATTTCGGGGGTTTAACCTGTTTACGTTCTGCGGTGAGAATAACCCAGGCACAGATAACGTTAAGAATCAGATACCCGAGCAGTACAATCATATCCCAAAACAACATGGAATTAGGGGTCGGATGCAGCATCATATTCAGTCCGCGCAGGGGCTGACCAATATCCGCCATGATAAACATAAGGCACATGATAATTGCCGAAATAGCCAGGAACTCACCAAGAATTGTGAGACGTCCGAATACCTTGTAATTATGAATATAGTACGGAAGAACGAGCATTAACCCACCCGCAGCAACACCAACAAGAAAAGTGAACTGCGAAATATACAGTCCCCAGGACAGATCACGCCCCATTCCGGTCAATCCCATACCAAAGAGATATTGTCTGATATAGCAGATCGCTCCGACTCCAACGAACGCGCTCAGAATTGCGAGCCACATCCAGTAGCGAGAGTTTCCTTTTAACACTTTTTCAATCATGACATCCTCACACTATGTAAAAGACTGACGGTTTAGTTCCAAGGGAAGGCTTCCTCTGGATCGTATTCTCCTTATCAAGAAGCTGGCGAATCTCCGACTCAGGATCGTTCAGATCACCGAAAACAATCGCACCAGATGCCTTGACTGCTTCTAAACACGCGGGTTCTTGCCCGAGTGCGATACGCTCACCACAGAAGTTACATTTCTCTACTACACCACGCATACGAGTCGGGAAATCGGGGTTGTACTCCTTGATATACGGACGTGGATTTTCCCAGTTAAAACTTCGAGCCCCATAGGGACAGCCCATCATGCAGAAACGACAACCGATACAACGGTGATAGTCCATAGCAACAATCCCATTAGGCAGCCTATATGTGGCCTGAGTCGGGCAGACCCTGACGCATGGCGGGTCGTCGCAATGATTACACAAAACGAGAAAATCGTTTTCTTTTGTGATTTTGGAGGAATGATAGCTGGAATGCTCAGGAAAAACATTTTCAAAGGGAGCCTTCCATACCCACTTAACTTCACTCTTCTTACTATCAATCTGCGGAACATTATGCGCTTTGTTGCAGGCGTCAATTGCCTTATCGAGAAGTTCAGGTTTGCCGTAAAACTTGCGCATGTCAACAACAAGGCCGAGCCGAACACCTGTTGGAGCATCTTCTCCAGCATGTGGTACAGGCTTATGTGCGTCGGCAGCAGTGCCATGTCCCTTCGCCGCACTATCACCTGAAGAAGCCACCGCAGGAGAGGATGTGAGTTTGACAACCGCAGGAGCACTGATGCCGGTAAGGGCCGTTGCACCAGCAATCTTCAGAAATTTTCTTCTTTGCTTATCCATTAGTGTGTCTCCTTCTTCAACGATGCTACTTCCGGGGCCAAATGACAATCCCAGCAGTACGGCTTAACCGAGGTATATTCATGACAGGTATCACAAAATTTTTCTTTGCTTGTATGACATTGCATACAGGCCATCTGCAACCCTTTTCGATATTTTTTGCCATCTACTGTTACAACACCCCGGTCGCCATCACGAAGGACTCCATCCCTCCATTCATTCAGCAGCACCATGTGGCTGGCCCGCATTTCAGATGCAGAGGCAATACACTCTTTTTCTCCACCCGGTGGCAGCTCCGGTTTCGGTACAGTGCTTGCGGTGGACAACGCATTGAACCAAAGCGGGAAAGTGACAAAGAGGACGAATATGATCAGTCCCGGTATAATTGTTCCTTTATTGTACATGAGATACTCCTCTATTCTGATCAGAATTTAGAAAACCATCGTGCGCAAACCTTCCTCAAGCTCGCCCCGGGTTTCACCTTCTTGGACAATCGCATTGGCGACAAGCTCTGTCACGCCGCAAACCCCAACTTCCGGAGTCCAGTAGCCGTTCAGGGAAGTCAGCGTCGCCCTGTCAATCGCGCAGACACATGAAAGCATATTCACACCATGTTTCTCATGAACATACTTTACTGCGTTTGCCCGGGGTAATCCTGATCGCATCCTCAATTCCATAATCTCGTCGGTATTCAAACCGGTGCCGGAACCACAGCAGAAGGTCTGTTCCCGAATCGTATTTTCCGGCATTTCAACCCAATCTACTACGTGGTCAAGGATATAGCGTGGCTCATCCATAAGCCCCATCGCTCTTGCGGTGTTGCAGGAGTCATGATAAGTTGCCTTGACATGACTGTTACGGCTTTTATCTAATTTAAGTTTGCCGTGTTTGATGAGATCGGCGGTAAACTCACTGATATGTACCATTTTGGACGAAGCCGCATTTTCAAAAACAGTGCCGGTTATAGGAGAAACCGGTTTTTCCAGAAAGCCAGCCGGACCGTTCATGGTATCCATATACTGATGCACTACCCGCCACATATGACCACATTCACCACCAATAATATACTTGACACCAAGACGTTCTGCTTCGGCATACATCTTTGCGTTCAGCTTTTTCATTGTTTCATTGTTGGTGAAGAGGCCGAAATTACCACCCTCCGAGGCATAGGTTGACCATGTGTAGTCAAGGCCGATAGCCTCAAACAACAGTAGATATCCCATGGCAGTGTAGAGGCCGGGTTCGGCAAAAACATCGGCAGAAGGGGTGATAAAAAGAACCTCTGCGCCCTTCCTGTTGAAACTTACATCCGGTTTAATACCGGTAAGACTCTCAACATCCTCCACAAGAAATTCGACGTTATCCTTGAAGGTGTGGGGCTGCAGCCCCATATGGTTTCCGGTTCGGTTTGAGTTTGATGCCGGTTCCAGAATCCAGTTGATTCCTATCCCAACTGTATGCAGCAACTCCCGAATCATCATGGTCACTTCAGCCGTATCAATACCATACGGACAGAAAACAGAGCAGCGTCGACACTCAGTGCACTGATAGGAGTACATGAACCATTCTTTCAGTACACCCACTGTCATTTCACGGGCACCTGCCATTTTCCCAAGAATTTTACCGGCAAGGGTGAAATCATTTCTATAAACCGATCTGAGGAGCTCGGCTCTCAGTACCGGCATGTTTTTCGGGTCGCCGGTACCTAGGAAAAAGTGGCATTTATCTGCGCATGCACCGCACCGTACACAGCAGTCCATAAAGATTTTAAGAGAGCGGAATTTGCCAAGACGCTCCTTCAACCCCTTGAGAATGGTTTCTTTCCACTCTTCAGGAAGCTTCCAGTCATCATCTTCAGGTGACCATTCTCGTGCATTGGGAAAACTCAGGCCGGACTGGCTGTTGAGATATTCCACTTTGTCTTTTTTGGCTACGTAGGCATAATTCCCGGGCTTAAACGCCACCGGGATATCCATCCAGTCCCTGGTAGGTATTGCTCCTGTGGCCAAAGATGGTCCCTGCACTACGCTTTGCGATAGTTGTTCTAATTTTGGAACTGACATCGTTATATCATCCTCATAAGCTAGTTTTGGGTCAACATTGTTTATTCATCATCCTCTTTCGGAGGGAGCTCTTTTTCTACCGGAATCCCGGATTCTACCATAAATTCACGGAATTCATCCTCGTAACCAGCATAGGAATGCGGAATAATTTTCGGGTTCCATGGATTCAGATGACGTACAGCACGCGTGTTGTTCTTCATGTTCCTTGTTGGACTCATGAACACACCTGCAAAATGCATCAGCTTACTGAATGGAAAGTATGCAATCAGTACACAGACGAGAAAAAGGTGGATATAAAAAATGGCTCCAATCTCAGTGCCGATGACAGGAGAAAAAGTCACCAGGCCTACAGCCAGCTGCTTGATATTAACAATATCGATTTCAGTACGGAAGACGTAACGCATCAGAATTCCTGTAGCAGCTATGGCAAAGATCAAGACGAGAGGGAAGTAGTCGTTCACCAGTGAAATGAATCGAACATGACGGGTAATAACCCTTCTGCTAAACAGCAGCACGCAACCAGCAAGAAGACCTATGTCGGTAATATACCAGGAGGGGGCACCAACCTGGAAGATACCATCAGTGAACTCTAACCACCCTATCCAGGCGGGTACCGGGTCAAGAAACAGACGCAAATGTCTGATCACAACAACCAGAAAAGAATAATGGAAAATCAGAGCAAACATCCAGAGCCACTTGGACGACTCATAGGTAATTTTCGGCCCGTCATGAAGTTCGGATTTGGTGTTCCTGAAAAGGGATCTGAAAGTCACAATTTCCAGGAACATTCTTGCCACAACCTCAGCAGTGGTATCAGGAGATTCAAGTCTGTCATGCTTGATGAAGTCCAGTGATTTCCCCTGACCGCAGGTTGTCTGAATCGAGAATGGGACCGGAGACTTCCCCCACTCGACGACTTTATAGATAAAACCACCCAGGAAGATGACCATAGCCAGATACGGCAAGGCTATACCAAACAGGTATGGCATCCCGGGTATCTGTGATCCGAGCCAGGCAATCAGTATCAGAGCAATGACTGCCAGGAATGAGAAGGCGTACTTCATTTCTTACCTCGCTTCAATTAAACAGAATTTTGGCAACCATGAGGCAGAGCTATACTCATCTCCACAACACAACAACCAGTTAGTACCTTACTCCAGAAACCCTGTCATAAAAAACAAGAAACTGAGTAATGTGTTTTAAAATTATTTGGTTACATACACCACCAAGGTACTTATACCCATCAAGCTGGTACTGAAAAGAGTGCAGGAATTTTTAATCATCCCCAGCCAGCAGGTTGGATGGGCATTTACTATCCGTCAGTATATGACTGCCCGATCGAATCTCATTGATCCTCACCTGATAAAGACGTTCCCTGTACTTCATATAAATGTCAAACGCCGCCAAAACTGCGAGATCTACACTGAACTCAAAATCATACAACCCACTGACAAGCTGTTTTCTTTCCTTATCTGCCTCAAAAACTTCTCTGACAATATGTTTAATTCCATTCAATGGCGCCACTGCCTGAGCCGGAGTAAATTCCTGCACAGATCGAATAGAGATAATCTGTTCAAGGGGTGCGGTAAATTCTGCGGGATCAGCTCCTTTGGACAGCAGAAGAAAAAGTCTTTGCAGTCCTTCCCTGAGGTTGCCTCCCACGGGATTTGCAAATTTGTCTTTTTCTTTCACAAAAAAACCGGAAGATATGTAGGTTGACAGAACATATTCAACCCATCTATCTACGATTTTTTCCCTGTGACACCTGAAACCTTCTGCGAGATCCATATAGAGTGCAAGTCCCCCTGACTAGGTACTTAAGCCCAGTAAACAGTAGTTCACCCACCGCGGAAAAGAACTGAATGGCCATTCATAAAGGACCATTTCTATCACCTTTACCTGGAATTTTCAAGACTATTTTTGGCTTGGTCCACACCTGAAAAAAATAAAAACCCACATGCTAAAAGCAGGTGGGTTTTTGGTTGAAGTCTGAAAATACAGAGGTCAGTCCGATCCAACCGGGTATGCAGCGTCGCTGAGACAGCAGGCATAAGCTATTATGACTTACTGTCTCGATCCTCGCCTGCACGACTGCCTCCGATAAGCGTAGACTTCCGATAAGCGTAGACTTCCGATAAGCGTAGACTTCCGATAAGCGTAGACTTCGAGTGATTAGAAATGCGGGCTAAAGACTCTGAATATCCTCTATTATATTTACCGCCTCCCTGATATAGGGATCTTCGTTCACATCTTTAAGCCAGACTTCCGTGGGGTCGATTTCATTACCACGCTTCTCACTCTGATCACTCTTATCTAAATTCTCATCAATCTCTTTACGATACTTTCTGTAATGTGCACCGACTTTTTCGCGAACCAGAAGAGCCTCTTCCCTCTTATCCCTCATATCATTGATATTTATTGAGATAACAGTTTCGTCACTCCTCTTTTTCGCTTTTTTCGTTTCCTCCTTGATGATTTTCAATCCCTCATTTTTTTCCGCACGGGCAAAGCTTCTGCTCCGAAGTCTGTCAAAGTCAAGAGCAACTCCGGAATATGGAGTGTATTCTACCGGTTCTATCCTATCCCACGGTAATGAGTAATCAAGGGATCTCTCCCCGGTTTTGAGGTGGTCAAACAGGGTAGGAAATACGATATCCGGTTCTACACCTTTGTATTGAGTTGAACCGCCGTTTACCCTGTAAAACTTCTGAATCGTTATTTTCAAAGCACCCAGGTCATCATATTTCTTGAAATGAAGAAAAGGAATATGATCATTGAGATCTATTATCGTCTGCACTGTACCTTTGCCATGAGTATGTGCTCCTCCAACTACAACGGCTCTACCATAGTCCTGGAGAGCTGCAGCTACAATTTCAGAAGCAGAGGCAGAAAATTTGTTTACCAGAACAACAACAGGCCCATCGTAAACAATAGTTTCATCCTTATCACTCAGAATACGCTTTTCGCCAAAACTGTTTTTCACCTGTACCATCGGCCCTGATTTTATGAACAATCCCGCAATATCTACAGCATCTATCAAGGCCCCTCCGCCGTTATCACGAAGATCGAGTATAATGCCGTCAACATTCTCTTTTTTCAATTTTATAATTTCCTGCCGGGTATCATCGGTCGAGTTTCTTCCATGACCGCCATTGCGCGTCCCTTCAAAGTCCCTGTAAAACCCGGGGATAAAAATATACCCAGTTTTTCTTCCATCGTCAGAGTCTATGATAGTGCTTTTCACTAAAGTCTCTTCAATCTGGACCACGTCCCGGATAATCGGGATCGTCTCTTTTGTCCCGTCTAATCTTCTGACGGTCAACCGCACCTCTTCACCTTTGGGCCCTCTGATCAACCTGACAGCATCCCGCAGACGCATATCAGTAATATCGACAGGTTCTTCTCCTTCCTGAGCCACTTGAAGAATAATATGTTCAGCCTTTAGATGGCCCTGCCTGGCAGATGCACTGCCGGGAATAATACGAACAACTTTTATAAACCCGTCTTCCTCTCTGAGAAGTGCGCCGATCCCCTCGAGTGAACCACGCATGTTGATGTCAAAATCCTCTTTACTTGCCGGGGAAATATAATTGGTATGAGGTCCGAAAGACCTGGCAACAGCATTAAAAAAACGATCGTAGTGATCTTGCAGAGTCTCTTGATGGAGTCGGTGAAAAAAGTTATTGTTTCTTTTGGCCACTTTATCGATCGCTTCCCGCCAGAGCTCTTCCTTGCTTCTCTTTTTCCCCTCGCTTTCCATCTCCTGCTCTTCCTCAAGATCCAGAAATCGGGAAACAACCTCCGCTTTCAGTACTTTTCTCCATCTCTCTTTTAACTCTCCCAGATTCTTTGCATAGCTGAGATTTTCCGGGTCAGTCTCATACTTTTCTTTCCGGGTCACATGAAAAATTCCAACGGAAAAATCCTCAGCTGAGTTACTCTGCGAGGCTTCTACCTGGCCACGGCGTATTTTGCCATCAGCCAGCATTTCAGCCACCGTTTTCTCAACGAACATTATTTTTTCGCTCAGGATATCATACCCCGCATCAGGCAAAGAGATCCTTCCCGCTTTGATGTTATCATCTATATAGCCAGCAAAGGCCTTAAGCTGATCAACATCTTCCTGCAAAAGAAACCGCTTCTGAAAATCAAGCTGCTTAATATAGAGTTTAAATGCCGCTTGAGCCTGCGCATCATCCATAACCTTTTCACCAAAATACAGGGCAGGAAGCTGCTTGCTCAGCATATATCCAATAATTTTGTTTCTTTCCCTGTCGATGTTAACAGATTCAGTTTCGGCGACACTTTCAGTGACGAAGAGGAATACAATAAAAAAGGGAAAAAAGAGGAAATAATTTCGAATAGTCTTCATATACCTATCACAAATAATAAGGAGGATTGTTAATCACAGGGACCGTATTCAGAAAAAGTTCATACAGACATAACAGAAGAGAAAAACAAATACCATGACAAAGGTGAGCATAATCTACTTGTCATCGTCTCCGTTATCAAGCCCGAAGAGAGACCGGATAACATCAACCTTCACGTCACTGTCATCCCTACCTGTACATGATTCACTCTTGAGGTAGGTTAAGGGATCGTGAAGTATCCTGGAGGAGATAGCACTCACCATTTTCTCCAGAACCTTTCTATCTGCCCGAGTTACCTGCGGCAGCCGCGCCAGAGTTCGATCGAGTTCCAGACGGGTAATGGTATCGACTTTTCCTCTTAAGTCACGAATGGTCGGGGTCACAGCCCGTCCCTGGTACCATCTCTGAAATTTCAGAGCCTCTTCATCGACAATCCGTGAAGCTGTAATCGCTTCCTTGTCACGAGCTGACTTGTTAATCTCCACAACACTGCTGAGATCATCGATATCATAGAGGTACACATTGTCAATTTCAATCAGTTTCGGATCAAGATCGCGCGGAACGGCTATATCGATAAAAAAGAGGGGTTTATTTCTTCTGGCGCGCATAACAGATTTCACATCCTGTTTGTGAATGACCAGGTCTGTCGCCCCGGTAGAGCTGATTATGATATCAACACGTTCCAGCTGTTGCAGCAGTTCATCCATAGAAACGGCACTGCCTTTGAATTTCTTTGCCAAATCTACGGCTCTTGACAGAGTTCTATTAGCAACAACCACAGAGTCGACACCCTGACCGACAAGGTGTTCAGCAGCCAGCTCAGCCATCTCCCCTGCACCAATGAGCATTACCTTTTTACCCCTGAGATTACCAAATATTTTCTCAGCAAGCTGCACGGCTGCATAACTTATAGAGACAGCAGAAGAACCTATTCCTGTCTCTGTACGTACCCGCTTTGCAACGGAAAAAGACTTATGCAGTAATTTATTCAGCAGGGGCCCGGTGCATCCGAACTGGGCGGCATATCGATAGGCTTCCTTTAATTGTCCAAGAATCTGCGCTTCCCCAACGACCATGGAATCGAGGCTGGCAGCCACCATGAACAGGTGATGTATGGCATCAGCATCGTAATAAATATAGAGATATTGATCGCACTCTTCCTTACTGAGGCTGCTGCCAAAAAGAAAAGTTATAATATCCTCTTGGACCTCCGCCTGACCTTCGACCACTACAAGCACTTCAACTCGATTACAGGTCGAAAGGAGGTAGCATTCCCTGCAATAGGAGATTTTTTTAAGGGCGGCCAGAGGCTCTTCATAGCCGTCCGACAGAGCAATTTTTTCACGGATTTCGACAGGAGTTGTTTTATGGTTTACCCCAAGGAGCAGTATCTTCTCACCCTGCATAGCTGTGCACACCTCCCAGCAGATATGTTACTCCCCATAAGGTGAAAAGGACCGCAACAAAACCTAAAATAGCCATAATTGCACCCCTCTTGCCACGCCAGCCAACAGTCATCCTCTGATGAATTTGGACGAGATAGATAAACCAGGTGATAAGTGACCAGGTTTCCTTTGGATCCCATTGCCAATATGTTCCCCAGGCCTGTCGAGCCCAGATTGAGCCGGTCACAATGCCCAGTGTCAAAAAGACAAACCCGGCCGTTAAACAGTGATTGATTAATTGATCGAGTGCATCAAGAGATGGAAAGCGGGAGAAAAAATACCCAAAGCGCTTACTTTTCAGCTCCCTTTCCTGGAGCAGGTACATGATTCCCCCGCAAAAAGCAAGGGAGAGGAAACCATATGCAATAAGTGATACTCCGGCATGAACCGGCAGCCACCAGCTCTGCAGAGCAGGGACCAGAGGTGTTACATCCCTGGAGGAAATTGAAGCAATTACCAAAAGAGAAAAAATCAGAATGGAGACAAGAGTGCCAAAATTTTTTACACTGTACCTCCACCTGAAAGAGAGATAGGCCCAGGTGGTCGCCCAGGCAAAAAAGAATACCGCCTCGTGCTGGGAGGTTATCGGTGTATGCCCAACCAGCAGGTAACGTGAACCTATATACAAAGTCTGGAGAACCCCGGAGACAAGCAGAATCATTCTTGCAATTTTACGCACCTGCTTGTTCTGGTTCAGGAAAAAGACCAGATACGCAGCACTGGCCATAAAAGTAGCGCCTAAAACCGACAGAAAAAGCAAATAGCTTATTTCATTCATAACTATTCCAGTCTTAAATATTGGTATAACAGACTCAGTACAGCTCCAGCCCCTTATTTTTTCTTATCATATACATCGAGAAAACGTCTTATAAGCGCAACGGAGTCAACTTCTCCGGGAAGCTCCTGCAACAATGCCATTTGCAGGTCAAACCAGTTGCCATCGCAAATAAGTTTTACAATATCCATCTTTATAAGCTTTTGGAACAGCTCTTTATGGGCGATTGAATCATTATCACGGCTGACAACGGCGTCTCTCACCAGAGCCAAAAAACCGACAACCGACTCATATTCCGGACCAATTTCCTCCTCCAGACACTCCCTGAGATGTTTGGATAAGGCTGGACTGCATCCGCCGGTGGAAACTGTCACCAGCATCTGCCCTCTTCTAAAATGTGCAGGAACATGAAAATCACTACCGGCTGGATCATCTGCACTATTGAAAATAATTTCGTTCTTTTCAGCCTCCTCTTTCACCAGCTGCTGTACACCGCGGTCACTGGTTGCCGCAAAGGCAAGAAACGCGCCTCGTAAATCACCTTCCGCATACTCACGCTCAAACCACTCTAACTTCTTGTGGAAAACAAGCTTTTTCAAATGAATCTGAACATATGGGCTCACAACCCGGACTACTGCTCCACAGGTGAGCAGACTATTTATCTTCCTGGACGCGACATTGCCACCACCAATAACAACACAAAGACGCCCACAAAGTTTTAAATTGACGGGATAAAAAACACTGGTAGACATCCTCAACCCCTGATAAGTTTTTCCTCTTTAGTACCTTACTCCAGAAACCCTGTCATAAAAAACAAGGAACTGAGTAATGTGTTTTGAAATTATGTGGTTACATATACCACCAAGGTACTTATACCCATCAAGCTGGTACTGAAAAGAGCGCAGCATTTTTACCGTTAACCGGTGTTAGTACCTTACTCCTGGACTTCGTGTTTTTTATGACAGAAAATAGTGGCCAAAACCTGCCGCAGAAAGCAGAAGACAATAATAACCGAACCACTGCAATCTATTTCTGCGAATAATATCAAGTAAGAGTTTAATTGCAAAATAGCCTGAAACTGCAGCCATTATGGCCCCCGCACCAATATTTATAAATGCACCATCTGCCATTGGATTTGTCATGATATCACCAAGTTGGAGTACAGCTGCCCCAAGTATTGCAGGAATAGACATAATAAATGAAAACCTGGCAATCTTCTCTCTATCGATACCTAAGGCCATACCCAGGAAAATAGTCGAACCGGAACGGGAAAGGCCTGGCAGGATTGCACAGGCTTGAGCACAGCCTACTAAAAAGCTCCGGCCCCAGGTCATCGGTTTGTCCCGCTGGGGTAAATATCTTGAAATGATCATGATGATCCCGGTAACTATGAGCATGCAGTAGACTATTAACATGTTGCCAAAGAGATCTTCGACATAGTCTTTTAAAAAGAGACCGACAGCCACCGCCGGTAAGGTTGCGACTATGATATAGACATCCAGCCAAAAAAAATGGATAACAGATTCACTCTTATCTCCCCGCAAAAGAGCCAGAGGTGCCATCACCATCTCGATGAGTTCCTTCCTGAAAACAAGTACAACCGCCAGCAAGGTACCGAGATGAACAAAAACATCGAAAACCACTCCCTGTTCCTGAAAATTCATCAATTCAGAACCTATCACCAGATGCCCTGAGCTGGAAATCGGGAGAAACTCAGTCAGCCCCTGGAGAACACCCAATACCATAGCTTTAATCAGCTCCAAAACACACCTCAGATTGATGCAACATAAGTCAGATTGATAGTTTTTAGTCTCAAGAAACTGTATCTAACACCAGTGGGGGTATGAGCACCTTGGTGGTATATGTAACCACATAATTTCAAAATACATTCCTCTGTTTCTTGTTTTTTATTACAGAAGTTTAGGAGTAAGGTACTAACGCCCCACAAGGGGGTATAAGTGCCTTGGTGGTTACTTTAAGTTTCTAACTTCGATCCACACTCCAGATTACTTGTTTTTATGACAGGGTTTGAGGAGTAAGGCACTAACACCGGTTAACGATAAAAATTCCTGCACACTTTTCAGTACGAGCTTGATGGGTATAAGTACCATGGTG
>CAXMTO010000178.1:0-9578 GCA_964196355.1 uncultured Myxococcota bacterium | reverse complement strand
GCTCATGGTTCTTCCTCTTTATAAGAGATGGATCTTTTGAGGAACAACTGTTGTTGTCCTCATCGAAATGGAATTGTATTTCCTGTCTTGCGGTTAAGAGAGGATTGTCAGCTTTATGCCTTCAACTATTTTCCCCTCCTTATTACTCCTCGCTCGTTTAAGAGTCCTTCAAGATATGTGAGGTGGTTCAGATCTTCGGCCAGCAAGAGTACAGAAAAGGTGCCACAAACACGTAATGCTCTGCAGTTCACGCTATCCATACTGTGACATATGCTGTACAATTTTTAGCGAAGCCTGGCTAATTCCCTAAAAAGTAGTTGGACAACACTCCACGATACAGTTTGGGGTGGTACAGCTTGAGAAATGTCGCTTTATTTTCTGCCGATTGGCTCGGGCGAAATACCTGAAGGGCACAAAAATCTGATTCAAAAGTGAGTGAAGAAAGGTAGTCAATTATCAGTGAATCGAATGACCATATCACGAATTGGAAGTGATACTATACTATGGCAGTCAAATTAAATCAAGGTATTCCCGTTATTAATAACTATTACTCAACATTAAACGTGGACTAATTCGCTAAATACGGAACTAAAAGCCAAAGATAACTTCTGCAAAAAAATCACATAGTCTGATAAATAAGAAGTGCTTGCAATAGTCTTTATAATCGTTAGGCACAGAATGTAAATTGAGGATGATCTGAGGCAATCCGTATATTTGTTTTCGGAGTGAAAAAGAAGACTCTATTCTTTTATACAAATCCCTATTTCTATAAAAGAGTGTTGAAAAGAACCGGCATTACTTCAATAAAAACATAGATATAAAGCACAAAATCATCTGTAATGGTTGAAAAGTTCGAGCGAAGAAAATTCAACTAAAACGGAGGCTTTCATGCACCACAAGAATATCAAGCGAATCATAATAAAACAACTTTAAAAACAGTACCCTAACTTTAAGTTCCTAATTTCAACGCACTCTCCAGATTTCTTGTTTTTTATACCCCTCAAGGGGGTACTGAAAAGAGTGACAGGTCTTCAGGAGTAAGGCACTAATATCCTGTGCCTGCTGCAATTGCAAGCACGTCCAACCCATCAAACTGCGGAGGTATCTATTCCTCAAAAAAACGTAAATCAGCTTGTCGTTCTGGGTAGTTATAAACTCTATCGCAAACTGGAGCTCTTGCCTTGTAAGATGCTTTCATTGCCATATTACGAGGTCGCCAACAGTGTTAATAGAGAAACATATCTCTTTTAGGAAATGACGTTAATCATTGACAATCTTTATCTGATTTTGAGCTATACCCAGATTGACCTTTGTGCCGTTTTCAATGAGAGGTCGTCCTTGCTGATGGGATACGTCTGCAAAAACATCCATCCCGCGCATGCCAACTCTGTACCGGATGGTGCTGCCCAGAAACTCTTTACCACGCACAGTGCCCTGGAGTTGAATAGTATCATCCCCATAGTTTTCTTCGTCAACTGTGACTTTAAAGTTTTGAGGGCGGAAAACAAGATAACAGCTATCTGATGCCTTAGTATGTTCAATGTCACTTATTGGAAATACAAGATCGTTGTCTGCTTGGAATTCCAGTCTGCTTCCTGATTTTACCAATTTACCTTCAAAAAAATTAGCTGTACCGAGAAAATCCGCCACAAAACGGTTCACCGGTTTGTCATAGAGTTCAACTGGAGTTCCCACCTGCTGGATTACACCATCTTTCATCAGGGCAATACGATCTGCTGTTGTGTTTGCTTCTTCCTGGTCATGGGTTACAAAAATAGTAGTAATGGACAGCTTGCGTTGAAGATCTAAAAGTTCGTGGCGCATTTGCACACGAAGTTTTGCGTCAAGATTTGAAAGGGGTTCATCCAGCAACAGTACCTGGGGTTCAATAACTATGGTGCGAGCAAGGGCTACTCTCTGCTGCTGACCACCAGAAAGCTGAGACGGTCGCCTGTCTGCAAGCTCAAGCAACCCGACAAGGTCTAGTGCCTGGTCAGTCCGCCTGTTTATCTCACTACGGGGCACATGCCTTTCTTCGAGCCCAAAAGCAACATTTTTCCGTATGGTCATGTGAGGCCACAGGGCGTAACTTTGGAATACCATACCAAGATTACGCTGCCATGGCGGCAGGTAAGACACTTCCTTCTCTCCTATGATCACCCGTCCTGTCTGCGCTGATTCAAATCCGGCAATCAAACGAAGGAGCGTGGTTTTGCCACAGCCTGAGGGGCCAAGAAATGCAAAGAATTCGCCAGGCTCAATTTGAAGATCGATACCCTTGAGCACGTGGGTCTTGCCAAATGACAGATTAATATCTTCCAGTCTCACGCTCACTGCAGAATCGTTTTTTGACTCAAGTAGGGTGGTATCGTTCATCTTTTTTCTCCCGCTTTTATTCTCAATTTGTCTTCCCCATACCGAGTTTTTTCTGGCGTCGATCCACGTAGACGAAGGAAACCAACGTACAAAGGCCAACCACGATTACGGCTACGATACCCAAGGCTGCGCCCGGTCCTCGTCCTGCCGCGCTTTGCATATACACATAAACACCATATGAAAGTGGACCATCCGAATTCTTTGAAACCAGCATCAGTGTCATTCCCAGCTCTACTGCCGCAGTGGCAAAACTGGTGACGAAGCCTGCAAGAATACCCCCAGCCATAAGCGGCACAACGATTTTCCGAACAGTTGACAGTTTTCCTGCACCAAGGCTCTCTGCTGATTCCTCCAGCGTTACACTCACTTGCTGCAAAGCTGCCGTGCAAGCGCGCAGTGCATAAGGCAAGCGGCGTATTGCCAGGGCCACTACGATGGCCATCCACCATGTGGCCAGCGGCTGGTTCTCCAGCCAGGGAACGTTAAAGCCATAGAACGTTCTCAGGTAGCCGATACCGATTACCAAGCCTGGTATGGCGACAGCTGCCATGGCGATATAGTCCAGCCACTGTCTTCCAATCAGCTTAGTGCGCAACACGATGTAAGCAATGGCGGTGCCTAAAATCACGTCTATGGTGGCTGCAAGAAAGGAATAGAGAACGGTGTTGGTCATATACTCTGGAGTCTCTGAAAAAATCGTGGCAAAATGTTTAAAGGTGAATGCATCTGGCAGCATACTAAACGACCAGATAGTACCAAAAGACAATAGCGACAATCCCACATGCGGCGCTAGCACCAACCCCATAATCAATAGAACAACGATCCAGGCAAAAAACTTTTCCAGGGGGCGCATCCGGCGTTTGGCAAGGCCGCCGCCGCCCTTCTGAACAGTTGCATAGTCCTTGCCCTTCAAAGAGAGCATGGCAAGCCACATCGAACCCAGGGCGATTACTACCAATATCACGGAAATTACATATCCCATGGGGTCCTTTATACCGATAGAGGCGATTCGAAGATAAGCCTGGGGGGCCAGCATGTTGTTGACATTCAACAGCAGTGGAGTACCCAGGTCATCAAAAACCTTAAGGAAAACGAGAGAAGCACCTGCGACATACCCCGGCATAGACAGGGGAAGTACAATTCGCCGGAACAGCCGCAATCCAGAGCATCCCAGGTTTTGGGCCGATTCCTCCATGGACCGGTCAATGTTCTGAAGTGCCGCTGAAAGATTTATCAGGATAAACGGAAAGTAGTGGATGCTCTGGACGAAAATGACCCCGTTCAGTCCTTCCATAAAGGGAATGGTGAAGCCAAACCATTGATCAAGGAACAGATTGACGCTGCCATTCCGACCAAAAAGCATCAGCATGGCAACAGCGCCAACGAAGGGCGGCATAATAAGAGGGATAATTCCTAGACTCTGGATAATGACCGCCCCTTTGAACTCAAATCGCGAAGTGAAATAGGCCAGAGGCATTGAGAATAGCGAAGCAATAATGACCGCCATCCCGCCAACGTATATTGAATTCCAGAATGATTCGCGAAACAGGGAGGTGTTAAAAAAATCTTTAAAGTTGAGTAAGGTGAATTCCCCTGTAGTGCTGTCCAGGAAAGCGGCGAACACCACCTGCACCACAGGAATAACCAGAAATGTCAACAAGAAACAGGATATAAGCAGCATGACCACTGCCATTCCCGGATGTTTCCTGATTTCGGAAATTGCTTCTGTGCCCCATTCAGAAATGGCCATTTTGATCCCTCTCCGGCGGACCTTCAACTCATTACCACAAAAAAAAACCGGATTGGTGCAGGTGTTTCCTCTTTCCTCCTTTCCAATCCGATTAACCGATTACTGTTCTGATTCTACTTTAGCATCGCAAGCGCCTCATTGGCTTTTGCCTCTGCAGCAGCATAGTTTTTCTTGGAGAAAGAATCCCATTTTTCTTCGATTTCGGCTTGGCGCTGCGGTACTTTCACGCTTGCCTTCTTACGCTTCTTGTAAACATCAGATGTGAATACGCCCGGAAACTTTCCATCAACCGCCTCCGCTTCTGAGATCGGCATGGCCGTCAATAAGGCTCGTGCTTCCTTGAGTAAGGCCTCGGCCTTGGGGTTTGGTTTTTCACTCAGAGCCCTCTCGGCTTTTTGGATGGCTGCACTTGCATTGACCAGGTCCTGTCGCCGGTAGGTGATCATCACATCAAAAAGTGAATTGACAATATTATATCTATCTTTGGAAAGCCCCACATCAAACTTGACCGCTGCGCCAATTGAGCTGTCTTTGAAGGGATTTGGGAAATCTTCAGGTGCCTTAGCATATGTGTCAGGGTTGACTGGCAGGCGTCGAATCGCCGGATCCAGCAGCAGTTCCTGTCCTTCTACTGATAAAAGATATTCTATGAATGCGGCAGCCGCTTTAGGGTGCGGCGCAGCCTTAACGATGGCAATATTGGCCGGCACAAGTGTAGTTACAGTCGGATAAACAAAATCAACAGGAAATCCAGTGGCTTTTGAGGAAAAACCAAAAAAATCGATTACAATACCAATGCCAAAGTCACCGCTGTTGACTCCTTCAGGTACGCCGAAACTGCGCTCTGTAACCATCTTAAAATTACCTGCCATCTCCTTCCATGTGGCCCAGCCCTTTTCCCAGCCCTCTCCTTGAATGACAGTTTCAACTGTCAGATGAGTGGTGCCCGATCGAGACGGTGCGGACATACCCACATGATTATGATAAACAGGATCTTTCAAATCAGCCCATTCCTTTGGAACCGGGATTTTCTTGGCCTTCAGATATCGTGTATTCCACATGATCCCATAGCCTGATCCGGCAAAGCCAACGTAATAACCATCGGGGTCGTTAATGGGATAAGAACCGATTTTTTCTGGGATACCCTCGGCCACGGGTGTGTATTTAGATAACAAGCCGTCAGCTTTTAGAACCTCGAATGCATCCGGAGCTGAAGCCCACATGAGATCCGATGTGTTTCCCTGTGCAGTTTCCTGAATATATTTTACACCAGCGGATGTCTTTTTCTGTAAAATTTCGACAGTGACGCCCGGATGTCCGGCTTCAAAAGCCTTTTTGAAAGGCCCGGTGAGGTCTTTGGGATAGGAGGTGACAACCACCAGTTTGCCTTCCAGGTCGGCTGCAAGGGATGACCCTGCCCACAGGCACATTGCCGATACCACTGTTATTGCCGAGATCTTGATTAACGTTTGCAAACTTATCTTCATGGTTACTCCTCCTTCTGGTTTTTTTTAGAACTCATCGGGGTTGGTCCACTTAGTCAGTCGTCAATGAACCTGTTTCGCGGAATCAGTCTGTTAAATCGGATAAGGCAGATGATCAGAAGTCTAAGTTTTGCCATCAATTGTAGATAGCTGGAATATGCTTTTGATTTTGAAAAGTTAACAACTTTATTTAGATTGCGGAGATAATACTACAAAACCGTAAACTAAAAGTCAATTTCATTAGGTTTGAGCTGGATATTCGACATAATGATCGCGAATTCTGCTCGCCAGCCTTCCCTGTTTGTCTCTCTTAGCCCGCATTTCTCATGAACTTTTTGATTTGAACCTCAATATCAAGAACTGACTAGAAGTTGACTGAATCCTCAGATACCAGACTATATTTTGTTTCAAATTAAAAAGTTCACCCTTCGGGCCAGCAGATTTTTCCGCAGCTGCGTCGTTGCCGAGCATTTGCAGTAGCTTACTACAGCTTCATGCCCGGCGTCTCGACCTGCGAAAAACTTTGTTGGTGAGAAATCCGGGTTAGCAGTTGTCTCGTACGTTGATAGTAGAGCCAGCACTATTATTGCCAAAATATATCGTTTTTTTTAATTCTTTAGGGTCTATAACTTTATTATTCACCTTTTATGGCATATAGTGAATCCTGTTTGCATCGGGTAGGACTTTACATCGGGAAGTGGTGCGCAACCCGTTGGAAAAAATGATTATTTTCGCTATAATATACGTAATAAAAGGATACTATGTTGATCACACCGGTTAATATTGCAAGTCTGGAGGGTGAGGTTGTTGTCAATAGACTTCTTGACCGCTTTCAGGCAGCCGATACCACGTGTCAGATAGCGGTAGAAGAGATAGTAAGGGACGTAAAGGAGAGACAAGATGAAGCTGTGATAGAGTACAGCCGAACTTACGATGCTCCAGATCTCACCGCTTCGCAGCTCCAGGTTAGCACTGAAGAGCTGAAAGACGCCTATGATGCAGTTACAGATGAATTCCGCGGAACACTTGATATGGCAATTGATCGCATTCAAGGTTTTCATGAGCGTGAAATGGAGGATTCCTGGCTGCAGACCCGCGAGGACGGCAGTATCGTAGGACGGCTAGTCAGACCTGTCGATTCTGCAGGACTCTACGTTCCGGGAGGGCAGGGGGGAACAACGCCGCTGGTCTCATCTGTCCTGATGAACGGTGTTCCTGCAAATATTGCAGGTGTTCACCGTCGGGTTATGGTGACTCCTCCAGGCGGTGATGGGGCTGTCAATCCTTATCTTCTTGTAGCTGCACAGGAGATAGGCATTACCGAGATATATAAAGTCGGTTCTGCCTGGGCAATTGCTGCTCTGGCTTATGGTACAGAGACTATCCCAAGGGTAGACGTTATAGTTGGACCTGGAAATCAGTATGTGGCAGAGGCTAAAAGGCAGGTTTCCGGCATGGTTGGAATTGATATGATAGCAGGACCTTCCGAAGTTTTGATTGTAGCAGATGCGACAGCCAGCCCCGCATGTGTGGCTGCTGATATGCTGGCCCAGGCAGAGCATGATCCCCTTGCTCTTGCAATTCTGATCACCACCTATGAGCGCTTGGCAGAGAGAGTGCTGGATGAATTAGAACTCCAGCTGCCACTGCTGTCAAGAGAAGAAATTGCCAGGGATTCCCTTGTGAACAGGGGGGAGATCCTGATTGCACAAGATCTTGAAGAGGCGATTGAGGTGGCTAATTCCATAGCTATTGAACATCTCGAGTTGATGATTGAAGACCCCTGGTCCCAATTGCCTCATATCCGGCACGCAGGGGCCATTTTTCTCGGGCATAATAGCCCTGAGGCCTCGGGAGACTATTTTTCCGGCCCCAACCATGTTCTGCCGACCATGGGAACTGCCCGATTTGCATCTGCCCTGGGAGTAGAAACATTTTTGAAAAAAAGCTCGATAATCAGCTGTTCTAATGCTGCGCTGAAAGCCGATGCAGAGCATATTCAGCGCCTGGCAAGGCTTGAAGGGCTTGATGGTCATGCCGCTTCGATTGAGGTTCGCCTGAAAAAATGAGTTACGATTTTGAAGGTCGATTAAGGGCGGGTCTGACCCAACTCGAAGTTGCTCTGGATGATGACTCTTTTGATCGTCTGGAAAAATATTTTTACGAGTTAAAGAAATGGAGCAGAAAGGTAAACCTGATTGCCAAATCGAGCAGCGACGAGCATATTTTAGAAAGCCATTTTATCGACTCTCTGACCATTTTACCACTCTTGGAAAAAACTGGTACGCAACTGCTGGACGTCGGGACGGGTGCAGGGTTTCCCGGACTGGTCTGCAAGGCGGCCTATCCCGATTTAAAAGTTACTCTCGTTGAACCGCGTCAAAAAAAAGTTTCGTTTTTGCGTCATGTTGTCCGTACTCTCGGTTTGTCTGATGTCAAGGTGTTGGACTGCCGTATAGAAGACGAAGAGAGTCTTCCCTCGTCCACGCCCTTCACCCATATAACCGGCAGAGCAGTTTCAGATATAAAGATTTTTATGGGGATGGCTGAAAGGTTTGCAGCAGAGGGAACCCGGGTTATCTGCATGAAAGGGCCGAAATGGCAGGAAGAGGTTGCCGCTGCAGGTGAAAATGTACATAAAGCCTATATTAAAGAGAAAGTTATAGAACTTGTTTTACCGTTTTCCGGTGCCCGCCGGGCGCTCTTGGTGTATGTTCCGCGCAGAGCGTGAGAATTGAAATTTACCGAAGAGAATACAGTGGCCCATATGAGTTTTTTTATGGGTTTATCCTTGGATACTATAAACAGAAATTAGAAGGTGACAGTGATGAAAAAAGTTGCAGTATTAGCGGGTGACGGCATAGGCCCGGAGGTTATGGACGAGGCAATTAAAGTACTTGATGTCGCACAGGAAAAATTCTCATTTGAGCTGGCGTATGAGTATGCTGATGTAGGGGGTAATGCCATCGATAATCATGGTGAAGCTTTGCCGGCTGCGACCCTGAAGATATGTGAAGAGAGCGATGCTATCCTTTTTGGTTCAGTCGGGGGGCCTAAATGGGAAAGTCTTCCCCCTGAACAGCAGCCTGAACGGGCAGCCCTCTTGCCGCTCAGGAAACATTTTGATCTGTTCTGTAATTTTCGGCCAGCTAAGGTGTTTAAATCATTGACTGCTGCCTGTCCGCTCAGACCGGATATAGTTGGCTCAGGTTTTGATATTCTCTGTGTTCGAGAGCTTACCTCTGGAATATATTTTGGTACACCCAAGGGCAAAGAAGGGGAAGGGCCAGAAGAACGGGCTTTTGATACTATGGGGTATAAACGCTCTGAGATTCAGAGAATTGCCAGAATGGCCTTTGATGCAGCCAGGCTGAGAAAGAAGAAGGTAACATCGGTGGACAAGGCAAATGTCCTGACGACCATGGTTTTCTGGAGGGAAGTTGTTCTGGAGATAGCAGAGGAATATCCGGATATAGAGTTGAATCATATCTATGTCGACAACGCGACCATGCAACTGGTGCGTGACCCTCATCAATTTGACGTTATGCTCTGCGGGAATATGTTCGGTGATATCATTTCCGATGAAGCAGCAATGTTAACCGGCTCCATGGGACTGCTTGCTTCAGCATCTTTGAATAAAGATAAATTCGGTCTTTATGAGCCTGCCGGTGGTTCTGCACCCGATATTGCAGGAAAAGGTATTGCGAATCCCATTGCTGAGGTTCTTTCAGCTGCGATGATGCTGCGTTACAGCTTTGGTCTGGACGACGCGGCAGATGGTATTGAAAAAGCAGTTGCAGCGACCCTGGACAGCGGTATTCGTACGGCTGATATTGGCCTGGGTAAATCCGGTACTGTTGGAACGGCGGGTATGGGTGATGCTATAATTGCAGCTCTCTAATTTTTTCCGAACTTGCACATATCGGACTGCGGATAACAAATATGCTGACACCGGTAAACGGTAAAAA
>CAXMTO010000177.1:0-21875 GCA_964196355.1 uncultured Myxococcota bacterium | reverse complement strand
GAGTATCTGGCGGGAGATCAATTACTTTCAGAATATCGGCAAAAAAATCACCTTCATCATCATTTGCTATCTGTACAGGTAGTAACTGTCCAGGGCGATCTTGCAAAGTGAGACCCATCAAAAGAAGCATTACTTCTAATGCAGCTTGCCAGCCAGTAGCAACAGGATCACACCCTGCCTTTTCACGAGCATCAGCCCTTGCATAAATTGATTTTACTGAGTTTTCTAGCTCCTGCAGATGCTTTTGATTTTTCATAACCAGCCATAGTCCACAATTTTTTTTAAAACTGATTCAAACAGCTTTACCGTAGCACCATATATTTTCGGGTCGCCACTCTGTCTTGAACCACCCACAATTAAAACTTTAATGCCATTATCAGTTATCCATACTTTAACAGGCGTACAGAGTAAAGGGGAAGATTAAAGCAACCGTTTCAACTTGCATGCGTTTTCTACTTCAGTTACCATGATCGAAGTTTCTGACATTTCTATTACTTGGACAGGAGTGGGATAAATAACAGGAAAGAAAATGCAGTATTCTGAGCAGCCTGGAAGTCGGAAATATACAGGGTAGAAGAGTGTTTAAACTGTGATATCGACATTTTTGAAAGATGTCACAAGGTATCTACAGCTGCCTCTCTCCAAGGAATATCCCTTGATTTGAGTCTTATTACTCAAAATGGATTAGAAAGCGGTTGGTTGAAATCTTTCAATGAATTAACTGAAAAATTAGAGAAAGAAAAATAACAAACCACAGAACAAGGCACTACACCACACTCTTTTTTACCTGTTCTACCACATCACTAAAAGGCTTGTTCCTATGGGTGGTTTCTGTAGGCCATCAATTGCTTTAGGAACGTTATCAATTAAAGCTTGGATACTAATTAGCGGCTTCATTGCAATTTTGTGGTATCCCCTCGCCTTCATTGAACATATCCCCTGATTTTTTTTGAGCATCAACACTTCCTTGTTCAGCAGCTTTCCTGTACCATTTAGCTGCTTCTTTGTCATCTTGAGGTACTCCGTGTCCCAATGCAAACATCTTTCCCAAGGTCAATTGAGAATGGTGAATTCTTTTTTTGCCTCTTCAGTATAAAGTTCAGCAATTATTTTGTAGCTTTCGGGTGAGTTTTTTCCAATATCGTAAAGCCACATTAATGCGAGTTTTGCTCTTCGTTTGGTTTTCCCATCTCCTTGACCAACAGCCTTCATAAACCACTTGGATGCTTTTTCGTAGTCTAATGGTACTCCTCTACCGAAGCTTATGGATCATTTCCACTTACATTGTATTATCCCGGCAGGCGTACTCTCATTTGATAAGACAAAATGGATTGCTGCCAGAGATGGATATCTCTTCAGAGTTGAGTCTTTTGCCAAAGAATTTAGAAAAAGATATCTGAGCAAACTCGAAGTCTCTCTACATTTCGCGAGCAAACATTAAGATCTGGGTAAAAAGCGGTTTCAGTTGTTCAAGAAATCGCTTGCGGAAGGTGGCTATGGTATCGTAGTCCGGATGAGTGTTGGCGGAGATATAACGAAAGGCAACGGAATAATAGGTTGCTTTCTCAATTTTCCGGCTGGAGAAAACTCCGGTAGCATAACCATAAAACAGCAAAGATAAAAGAATTTCAGAGTGATAAGCCTTAAACCCTCTCCCTGTATAGGTCTCCGCAAGAGGTCGCAGGTCAAGCTGCGAAACGATATCGACAACAAACCGGGCCAGGTGCTCTTCCGGGAGTCAATCTTGAATAGATGGTGGGAAGAGGTACTGTTGGTTTCTGTTTGTAGGAATGAATTTTTGAATCATTTTTTTCTCACTATGTAATTTACTGGATTCACATAGGAATTAACCATAAAACCCAGAAAAAACGATCTTTATGATGTAATATCAATGCCATACGTCAATTATATTCGATATTTTTACTGGCGCTGGTTCAATCTAAATCCGACAGACTCCTAGGATTAATTAACAACAATAGCCATAGAACATCTGACAGGAACCTGGAAGCAAAATTCATTTTTGCCATTACCAAAACGACACCGACCACTCGATAAATCAGAAGGCAGCCAGGGACTCAAAAAAGTCAACCCATCCCTCGATAAGCCCATCCCAGCATCAACAAGCCTATCGCCGCGATCCAACTTCCTGCAACCCGCACCGTAACCCTGGCCCACTGGGCGCGCAGGGAAACAACCAGGGCCGAAAACAGCGCGGTCAGCACGAATACAGCCAGGGCAATGCCGAACAGCGCCAGGAAGCCGCCACCGACCTGTGCGATGGCGGTGCCGTTCAAAAAACCATGCAGGAAACCAAAACAGAAGGCAAGGGCTGAGATCAATATCAGAGGTAGTTTACGACCCAGGGCAACCAGGGCGCCGGAGACCAGGAATGACAGGATGCTGAACATTGCCAGGGAAATCTCCTGCTCCATTCGGAGCCCAAACAATCCCCCCACTAGCCAGACGGGCGGCAGGATGAAAAGGACATGCCGACCGGCCCGGGCGCCTGAGAGCCCGGCCAGCAAGGCCAGGGCCAGGGCGCTTAACAGATCATCCGGCGACATGGCCAGGTGCGAGACCCCGTCGTAAAATGGACCAAGCCCGGTGTTGACCAGGTGGGCCAAGGAGATCGAAGGCCACAAAATGATCAGGACAAAAGGGGCGATAGCGTGAATTTTTTGCTTGTTCATGTCACAGCCCCCGCGAGGAAATAGATACCGGCCGCGCAGACCAGGGAGCCGGCGCCACGCAACACCAATCTACCTGCCGGCCAACGATGAATGAGGCCGATGGTAATACCTGCGCCGTGCAGACAGCCAGTTGCCGCCACGAAGCCGATACTGTAGAGCAACCCGCTTTGCCCCGCAGGCAATTCAGTGCCGTGGGCGTGACCATGGAAAATCGCGAAAAAAGCCACGATGGCCATCGCCAGCTGGATCTTCAGCCGGGCCTCGGTCAGAACCATGAAGCCCAGAACAATGGCGGAAACGGCAATGCCGACTTCGACTCCGGGGATCGGAATACCCATAAGGCCGAGCATGCCGCCCATAGCCATCATCATCGGGAAAACCACCGGCAGAATCCATAAAGCAGGGGCGCCAAGCTGGGCACCCCAGAGACCGACGGCGATCATGGCCAGAACATGGTCAAACCCCGAGACCGGGTGCTGCACGCCTGTCAGAAAACCGCCTGCTTCGCCGCTGCCCACATGGGCCCAGGCGTAAAGCGGCCAGAGAACAGTGACCAGAAAAAACCAGAGGGTAAGAAAGGATCTTTGGCAATCGCTTTTTTTCATAAGAGACCTCGTACAAGAATTACCGCTCGCTGGATGGTCCAATAGGCTCCGAGAGAACCAACCGTATAGCCGGGAGCCATTTCCACCCACCTGGGCCAATGGATTTCAAGGGTTCTGAAAGATCGTTCCAACAGGATGACCAGCATCACAAAAGCCACCTGACCGAGTTCAACCCCGAGATTGAACAGCAGCAGGGCCTGGGGGATCTCAGCCGACCGCAAACCAAGGTTTGTCAGACCGGTGGCAAAACCAAAGCCGTGCAACAGTCCAAAGGCAAATGCCACAACCCAGGGATGCCGGATAGTGAGACTGGTGCCGCCCCGCCAGGACCGAACAATCTCCGGGCCAAGAAACAATATGGAAAGAGCGATGACTGTGTTTAAAGGGGGCAGCGGTACACTGGCGTAGCCAAAGGTGGCAATTGCCAGGGTAATGGAGTGAGCTACGGTGAATGAGGAGATGGTTTTAAAGAGCATCCAGCGGCTTTTTACTATCAGCAGTAGACCGAGGACGAACAGCAGGTGGTCGATGCCCATGAGGATATGCTGGATGCCGAGCTGTAGATAGGCAATAACCCGTTCAAGACCCGATGGCGAACCACCCACCACAACCGAGGCTGTGGCAGGACGGAGAAGATGGGTTTCCTCTGCCCCTCCCACATAATAAATGCGGACCAGGACATCTGTCACCGTTGCCGATAAGCCTTCGATAACTATGGTTTCATCGGTGATACCGGCTTCACCGCAATCAACCAGCCAACGTTCAACCGATCCGCTCTTTGAGGGACGGAGAGTCGGTTCCGTCAGGTTGCTGCACCGTGCAGGCAGCTGCGGGTAAATCTTCATCGGTTTGTTACCGACCAGAGGCCTTTTCCACAGGATTTTGAACGTTCCTGTGGTCTGTTCATTGATCTCAAGATAGGCAGGCTGGAGCTTGTGCGCTTCAACATTTGATGTAAACGAGCCAAGCAGTAGGACAAGCAGGAAAAATGTATGCCGCGCCCCTTTCATTATGATTTCTCCCCTGATACAGTGGCCTCCTCGACGGTGATCTTATCCGGCATTTTCTCGACAACAATCTCATAACGCTCCTTAAAGCGTTCATAAATTTCCTTGTTCGTCTTTTGACGCTGCTCGGACATCCAGTCCGTGCGCACCTTGTCGATGACTGAAGCAAGTTGGGGCATCCGGGCATCAGTCTTTTCATTGAGCCACACCAGGTGCAGCCCGTAACCGGACTCTACCGGCCCCTTCCAGCCTTTTGTTTCTAATTGAAAGAGCTGCTTCGCAAACTCTTGGCCAAACAATCGTGCAACTTCAAAAGGCGTTGCAAGGGTAAAAGTGTACTGCATCATGAATTGATCACCCAGATCAGGTACATGTACATCAGGAGAAGTCGCTGCCTGGATTTCAGCTAAAACACTCTTGGCATCCTCAACAATCTGCCTGCCGTGTTTGTCGAAATTGAAATATATATGCGTAAAACTCACCCTGGCAGGCAGTTCATATTTATCTTTGTGCGCTAGAAAATAAGAGTTCAGGGCCTCTTGGTCTGGCGTATTCAGTTCGGCAATGTCCTGTGACAGATACTCCATCTTCTGCATCAACCTGCGCCGCAGGACAGTATCGTTCTGGTCAAGTCCCAGAGCAAGGGCCTCGCGATAATAGACCTCCTCTCGGATATATGAATCGACTAAACCTTTCAGTTCTGTCTCTGTAGGTGGCCGGTTCCGGGTTTTCACCCATCTGGCGGCCAGCCTTTCTATATCCCCTGTGGAGACAACAATCTTTTTCTCATCGACCGAAATTTCCTGGGTGTTGACCATTGAAAAAGAAATAAAAATCAGCGCACCGATAACAAGAAAATGCAGCAGAGGTTCTTTAAGCCATTTCTTCATTCATTCCTCTATCAAGGTTAAAGCCACATGGCATGTTGGTTAGTGATTCGACATCGCTTTGTAAAACCAGCCTGAAAATACCCGAAAAATCTTTTCCTATCTGGCAACATAACTATTTTCTTAAACAGAATGCTGATTGATCCATCCGATCAGTCGCTCCGAAATCCATTGTGGATTTTCCAATTGGGGGAAATGGCCGATACCCGGCATAACCTCCAGGGAAAGTCCGTTACGGAAGGATTTTGGGCTCATCTGCTCCCAGGCGACCTCCTGGATGCATCCGTCCTCGCGTGGCTTAGGGGTTAAAAGTCCCTTCCTGTTTTTACCACACTTATAAGGGGGGGCCAGTGGAGACTCTGTTGGTGACGTAACCTAGTTTGAGTTAGGGAGCCAACGGGTTTTTTTTATGAGTACTGTTATTTTGTTCGGTTGGGATATAGCTCTATCACCGCTGCCTGTATCGCATTTATGACTTCTTTTAGTGGGTTCTCTCTACTATATTTTTCAATAAATGCCATCACCCCCAACACGATCGGTGCTTCCCATAATGTCTTCGGTATCATCTAAATAATAATTCGCTCCCGTCATATAGCCACTTACGTAAACGGTATAATAATTAGAATGAATCTTACTTCCTTGTTTGGCCTCCTCTGCCGCCTCAATAAACTTAACACAACTATCAACGCCTTGATCCAAAACTATGTATATGCCGTCACTATTTGAGGCGTTAACTAGCCCTGCAAACATGCCGAAGTAGAGAGTGAATATACATTTTTTAAGCATAATGAAGCCCTACATAAAATTAATAATGTAATTCTAAAGATTTGAATAATCCCGGTAAAACTTGTTTAATGTATGTAAGTACTAAAGGCGTTTAGACCTTTCAACAAGAAAAAATAGATAGCCCCATTGAAGTACGCACGCACGCAACCCCTAGGCCGCCTACCAACACAGTTGGATTGTATGGCTTTTAAACAAAAGTGTGGAAGCCAGGTGGGGACGGGAATCCAGTAAACACGCGGTTTATAGCCCGTCTATAGTTCGTGGGGAGCAGTTCGATACCTTTCCAGAATCTTGGGGATACAATGCATCAACTCCCCACAAGGGGGTATATATACCATGGTGATATCTCTAACCATATAATTTCAAAATACATTCTTCGGTTTCTTGTTTTTTCTTACAGAAGTTTAGTAGTCGACTACTAACTCGACAAGCCGGAAAACCTTTTAGAGTCGCTGGATAAGTGCCTTGGTGGTCTCTCTAGTTTTTGATTTCAAACCTCTATCACAATTTCTTTTTTTTTATGACAGGTTTTATGGAGTAAGGCACTAAAAACATCTTCATCGGCATTCGACCGCTACGATTTATGATCTGAATTACTTTATCTATTTTCTCAAGTTCATGAACAGCTTCCTTCTCTCTGGCTTGAAGCTCTTCCTGTGTTATCGTCAATTGATTCCATTCTTCTAAACCTTCTCCTCCAAGATCCGGATCGGACGGAACTGCGTTTTCTCACCCACAATTTCGGTGTGATGTCTAATCCATCTTGCAGCTTTTTCTCGTCGAGTGACAAGAAAGTGATTTTCTTAAACTGATTTTCAAAACCCAATGCTCCAAGATCGAGACTCCGCACCCGCTTGTCGTGCTGAGTGTGATAGTACAACACTTTATCGGTCAGATCCGACGCTGTGGGCCAGATCGTTGAACTAACTATCCCATGTGGTTTTCCTGAGCAGATAGGATAGATAGTATGTTGCTCAATCAGACAATTGTCAAGTGCTATTAGCACCTTACTCCTGAAACCATGTCGTAAAAAACAAGAAACTGAGTAACGTGTTTTGAAATTATGTGGGTACATATACCACCAAGGTACTTATACCCATCAAGCTGGTACTGAAAGGAGTGCAGCATTTTTACCGTTTACCGGTGTTAGAAATCTCCACATACTGACTTGCAAATGGAGGAATAATCATTAAACTCCTGTCATTAAGAAATTTGGTTATGTTAAATTTCAATATTTTTCTTTAACAAAATCATGACAAAAAAGTAATCTAACCCAAGGAGAGTATTATGAGTAATTTAATCGTAGTTGGTTTTGATGACGAGTCTACTGCTTTTTCCATGCGAGCTGAACTCGTCAAAATGCAAAAAGAATATCTGTTAGAGATGGAAGATGTTGTCGTCGTCACCAAAGACGATAAAGATAAAGTGAAGCTGCATCAAGCAGTCAATCTGACGGCATCCGGCGCGGTAGGAGGTAGCTTCTGGGGCATGCTCATCGGGTTTCTTTTTCTTAATCCTCTTGCCGGTGCGGCTGTCGGGGCTGGAGCCGGTGCACTCAGCGGTAAACTCGCTGATATTGGTATCAATGATAAATTCATGAAAGATCTTGGGGAAGCATTTACTCCTGGTACTTCTGCCCTTTTCGTACTTGTTCGAAAAGCAACGCCTGATAAAGTACTTGAAGGTTTGAAAGGTTTCAAAGGCAAAATAATACAAACTTCACTGACCAAAGATAAGGAAGACGAACTCCGCAAGGTTCTGGAAGGTTGAGATAGCGGGTCATGTCGAGCAGTAACCGCTCAAGACACTGACAAAACGGAAATACATAGATAACCCATGATGTTGATATTATGGTTTATCTATATCGCGAACGAAGATGATTACATTGCCACCGAAAGTTTATTCATATTTATGTTATGCATTTCAAACGTAAAAGATTCCTTTGTCAACTTTG
The DNA here is from genome assembly GCA_964196355.1 of uncultured Myxococcota bacterium. Classification (GTDB taxonomy): domain Bacteria; phylum Desulfobacterota; class Desulfobulbia; order Desulfobulbales; family Desulfocapsaceae; genus Desulfomarina. Next base: position 13,946 of record CAXMTO010000177.1, on the reverse strand, counting down.
ACTGTTTAATGAAACCACACAATTTCAAAATACATTCCTCAGCTTCTTGTTTTTTATAGCAGTGCTTCTGGAATAAGGTGCTAATGGAGATATCGATTGAATATCTGATTTTTTTCCGACCTGGAATCTTTAGCAATAAGCATCATTTACTGAATTCACTAGTTTTATACACATCAAGCATAGGCTAATAGTTACTGTCTTCCGCTTGCCCAATGAAATCAAGCTCCGGTGTAGTATCCCAGAATATCCTCCATCTCCAGGCGGTTCTACCTGATGATATTTTTTGCATCTTCCATAGTGACACTATTACCAAATCCTGAAGGCGTGATTACATTCGTATAACAAACGCGGAATAATGCCCATAAAAACCACTTGAAAGAAGACAACTACTTAAGAATAGGATTATAATATGTATCAGAAAATATTGAAATTCTGGTTTGAGGAAATCAAATCATTACAATGGTTCACTAAAGATGATTCGTTTGATCAATTGATATCTGATAGATTTTCAGATGTCCATTCCAGAGCAGTGCTTTGCGAGCTCTATGATTGGAGGGAAGATGCTCAAGGAAGGCTGGCAGAGATTATTGTCCTAGATCAGTTTTCAAGAAATATGTTCAGGGAGTCTCCATTGGCATTTAGAAATGATCCTTTGGCTTTAGTGCTTTCACAGGAAGCTATCTCTCTTGGCATGGATAAATTATTAAAACCAGTAGAAAGAAGCTTTATGTATTTACCTTTTATGCACAGCGAGTCGATTAAAATTCATGAGTTTGCTGTTAATCTCTATAGCCAACATGGTACGGAATCAAATCTTGAATGGGAGATCAAACATAAAAAAATTATTGAAAGATTTGGGCGATACCCTCATAGAAATGAAGTTCTTGGTAGAAAGTCGACAGAGGAAGAACTTTTTTTCTTAAAAGGCCCCGGCTCCAGCTTTTAGCACTCGACAATGAAAATCATAACACAGTCGACATCCCAGATAAAATCAGCTTGCCCTCTCCTGCCATAAAAAACCAATGGAATTGACTACTAGAAAAGCTGCTATTGGAGCAGCCATTGGGATTGTGTTATCTGTAGTTCTGTTTTTCTCATCCGGGGTGCAAGTCCCGATACTGGACTCTACAGCAGACACATATTTTCGTGATTCTATATCTAAAGCCGGAGCAAGTTACGGTGTCTGCAGAGTCATTAATGCCACCGTCTCAATCATCAAAGAGTCGAGCGTTGAACTGGAACCTGCCGGTGTAGGATTGTCGCTTGCAGTAGGGCAGGCAGTCGATCCAATAAACGATATGGTTGAGCGTTTATCTGATGTTCTTGTCATGTCAATTACTTCCTTAGGTGTGCAGAAGCTGACTTATGAAATTTGCCTCACCCTGGCGCCGCAAGTATTAGCTTTTTTCCTCATTATATTTTCGATTCTTACCTTGTTTAAGGACGACAGGATTTTCAAGTTGCAAAGACTGATATTGAGCATTTTAGTAATTGTATCTATCGCTCGATTCTGTCTTCCAGTATCCTCCATGGCAAACCAATTTCTCCAGGACCACTTCTTTGAACAGAAAATTGTAGAGGCAAACAGTCAATTGGCCCGTGGAATAGCCGATCTTGATAAATTAAAAGATGTTGCTCTACCTAAATATGACGGCGTTATTGGAACAATTGAGAACAGTGCATCCTATCTTAAACAAAAATCGATAGATTTTAAAAACGCTATTGCTGTCACCATAGAAAACAGAGATATCATCGTAGAAAATCTCTTGGAACTTACTTTTCTCTATGTCGGTATTTTTATAGTTCAGGTCCTTGTTTTGCCATTGTTAATCTTCTGGTTTCTTATAAAGGTTGTCAACTCTCTGTTTCTTACCACCACTATTGCCAACACCGGTAAACGGTAAAAAACCCTGCACTCTTTTCAGTACCCGCTTGAGGGCTATTTAGCCTGTAATAAAACTGGACATCTAAAATGAACAAACAAACATTTTTACGAATTGATAATACTGATAATCTTATTGTTGCCTTACAGCCAATTTCTAAAGGAACAACTGTAAATCTTGATGGAGAGGTAATTAAGCTCAAACAGGAGATCCCGGCAAAGCATAAATTTGCATCGACAGATCTGTCAATCGGTGACGAAGCGACAATGTATGGAATCACTGTTGGTGAAGCAACTCGTCATATTTTCGCCGGTGAGTTGATAACGACAGAAAATTTAAAACATGCAACATCTGCGTATGAAGAGCATTTGAATACATTCCAATGGGATCCTCCCCAGCCTTATGAATCAATTCCCACTGAATTTATGGGGTTTCGTCGGGAAAACGGTAAGGTCGGCACGGCCAACTACTGGATTTTTGTACCACTCGTTTTCTGCTCCAACCAGGAGATCTTGCTGCTAAAAGATGTTTTGCCGCGGGCGCTCGGGTATACAAAGACTGCACGGTATGAAAAATATGCTGGTAAACTGGTCGATCAGATAAAAAAAACCGGTGGAAAGCAGATTGAGCCAGTCATCTCTATTGAGGCTTTTGATGAAGCCCCAGACCGTCTTTTCCCTCAAGTTGATGGCCTCCGGTTCCTGACCCATAATACAGGGTGCGGCAGTACCCAGGAAGATGTAGATTCCCTTTGTGCACTGCTCGCAAATTATATAACCCACCCAAATGTCGCCGGCGCAACTGTTATAAGCCTGGGATGCCAGAAAGCTGAACTCTCAACTCTGCAAAACGAGATTAAATTACGGGATCCTGATGGGATTAAACATATACTCTATTTTGACAGACAATCCTGGAACCAGCCAACGGATATGCTCGAAGCCGTCATCCAACAGACCTTTTCAGGCCTGCAGCTAGCAAACAAAGCGGTTCGCCAACCGGTTCCAATAACCGAACTGGTTGTCGGGGTTGAATGCGGGGGCTCCGATGGCTTTTCAGGAATATCTGCAAATCCAGTTATTGGCAGGACAATTGACCACCTGATTGGTGCAGGTGCAAGTGCTATTTTGTCAGAATTTCCTGAACTGTGTGGTGTTGAAAATGAACTGGTTTCCAGATGTGAAAATCCACAGATAGCAGAGCGTTTTTTACACCTTCTCAATACTTATCGTAAAAAGGTCCAGGCTGCGGGGTCTGATTTCGATCTGAATCCATCACCGGGAAACATCCGGGACGGTTTGATTACTGATGCCATGAAATCCGCAGGTGCTGCAAAAAAAGGTGGGACATCTCCTGTGGTTGATGTGCTGGATTACCCGGAAAGCCAGGTGAAAAAAGGTCTTAATCTTCTTTGTACTCCCGGTAATGATGTTGAGTCAACGACAGCTCTTGCGGGGGCTGGTGCAAATCTCATCATTTTTTCAACAGGGCTTGGGACACCCACCGGTAATCCCATAGTCCCTGTACTCAAAGTGGCTACCAATTCGAGCATGGCAAGACGGCTTGAGTACATGATTGATTTTGATACGGGGCCAGTTATTTCAGGTGACGAGACAATTGATGAGCAGGCGGGAAGACTGCTCACACTTTGCATAGAAACAGCCGGCGGCAGTTACGAGGCAAAAGCCTGCCGGCTGGGACAGGAAGACTTTATTCCATGGAAGCGGGGAGTCTCCCTGTAGCCGAGATGAACTCACAAAAAGGGCAGAGTTCCTATATGTTGTGGACCAGATAACCACCGTCAACGGGAATAGACACCCCCGTCACAAAACCTGAAGCCTTGTCGCTTGCAAGAAATACTGTGGCACCAGCCAGTTCCATAACATCACCAAAACGGCCGTATGGTGTGTGGGCAATTACTGATTTCCCGCGGTCAGTATACTCACCAGTTTTTTCGTCGATGAGCAGAGCCTTGTTCTGTTTACCGATGAAAAAGCCCGGAGCAATTGCATTAACGCGAATACCATGCTCGGCAAATTCATTGGCAGAACCCATGGTGAGATTAAGGGTGGCGGATTTCGCCGCATCATAAGCCCATACCCCTGACAGTGGATTATAAGATGCCATGGAAGTGAGATTAATTATGCATCCTTTCACCTTATTCCGAATCCAATAGTCGCCAAATATCTTTGTCGGGACCATTAATCCGGCGATAAGGTTCATATGAAGGACTTTCTCAAAAATCTCCATATCCTGCTCTACCAGTGGTGACTTGCCGATGTTGCCCCCCACCCCGTTAATAAGAATGTCCGGCACCTCAAAAGATGAAGCAGTTTCCAGAAGAGCTTCTTTCACCTCTTCCTCTTTTCCAGTATCAACCTGCATTCCGGCAAATCGGCCTTCAGTGTCTGAAACCATCCTCATTTTTTCAAGTGCGAGATCGATCGATTTCTGAGAGCGGCTCCATATCATCACCCTGGCACCAGCTCTTAGCAAAGCTTCTGACATCACTGTGCCAATAGCTCCTGCCCCTCCTGCTACGACTGCCGTTTTGCCATGCAGACCAAACATTTCATCCAGATAACTCATCGTTAATTTTCCTTATACTGTTTCACATTGAAATATCAATTTTCTTTTATGGGTTTTCAACTGAGGATACCAACGGGTCCATGCCGAGGGTATCAGCAAGTTCAGCAAACTCTGTCCAGACAAAAGGATCAAAAGGAATACCTGCTTCGAGTCGAACGGCCTCTTCAGCCCACTCTCGATCACCTGGAGCCATGATCCTGCTTTGGGGCCGCGAAGGTTGAGCACGCATGTCAGCTAAGTAGCCCGCCATCTGTTCCTTGTAAACGTCCGGGTCGATGAAAGCTTCCGGTTTCATAACCAGAAAGAAATGACCGAGGTGCCGTCGGGTTGTGTAATCCGGGCCTCCCATATCGAGTAGATGATTGCTGAAAGCCATGCCGGTCAATGCAGAACTCAATACTTCACACATGCTGGCAAGCCCTGCTCCCTTGAAGCCGAAGCCCTCTCCACCGGTCGGCAGCAGTGCTGCAGTTTCCTTTGCGTCCGTAGTCATTGCTCCATGCTCGTCAACTGCCACGTCAGGTGGAAGAGCACGGCCAATATTCTGGTAGAGATACACTCGGTTGAGGGGAATTGAACTCGTGGCCATATCAAACAGATAGGGTCTGCCTTCAGCAACGGGGGCAGCAAAGCTGATCGGATTAGTGCCGTGAAAGGAGGCAATACCATCGTGTGGAAGTACCAATTTGTCAGAGTTACATACGGCAATTGCCAGGTAACCAGCTTCAGCTGCGGATAGTGTATAGCTGCCGGCAGCTCCAAAGTGAGAAGAGTTTGTGACAGTCACCGCACCTATGCCATTTTCTTCGGCCAATCGAATCCCCTCTTCAATTGCGCGATAACCAGCCAGATGACCGAATCCGTCGTCTGCATCGAGACGACCGGTACCTCCACTGAGGCGATTATACCGGAGTTTCGGGGTACTGTTAATTCGCCCTCCTTTGAGTGCCAGTATGTAATGGGGTAAAAGTCTGACGCCATGACTGTCAACGCCGCGAAGAGATGCCCCTACCAACGCCCTGGTGACCGCCTCTGCGGAAGGTTTGTCAGCTCCGGCTCTCTCCAGACACCCATGAACAAAGCGCTGAACATCGTCGCTGCCAACATACTGATATACGAGGCCGTCATCGACCTGACTGAGGGATGGTTCCTGTTGCTCCTGATTCATAAACTATGCTCCAATGGACGGGCACGTTACCCGTTTCTTAAATTGAATTGAACAAAATGTCTATTCTCGGACAGGCTCCTTAGCCTGCCCAGCTACTTTGATGTCTGATTTAGGCTACTCTTTAATCTTCTGGACTATTTTCCAGTATGTTTTTAATCGCTGCATCACGAAGTAACAATACATCAGATGAGCCAACAACAAAATTATAACCGCGAGCGAACATATCACGTGGTGAATCACCAGGTCTTGGAATGCCACCCAACAGTTTACCGCTTTCACGAATAACCTGTTCTGCGCGAGCGGCTGCATCGAGGAAAATGGGGTTATCGAAGTCGCCTATTTTTCCGGCGCTGCTCGACAGGTCAATGGGACCAACGAACAGCATGTCTATACCCTCTACTGCTGCAATATCTTCTATATTTGATACCGCTTCAAGACTTTCCACCTGGCAGATGATTATCAGCTCACGGGCCTCGCCTTCCAGGTAAGCTTCACTTTCAAGCCCGTAAGAGGAAGCTCGGTTGAGAATATGGGCGACTCCCCGTATACCGCGGGGAGGATAAAGGCAAGCCATGACAGCAGCCTTTGCAGCTTCAGCCGTATCCACACTCGGAATAATAATCCCCTGGACTCCGGTATCCAGAGCACGTTTGATCTCGACCTGATCATTCCACGGAACCCGCATTATCGGAGTGGTGTTCGATGCAGACATTGCCTGCATCAAGGCCGTCGCCCCAAGATAATCTATGGGGCTGTGTTCCAGGTCAATTACGGCTCCATCATATCCAACCAGGGACATGATTTCGGCTGATACAGGACTTCCGAGATGCAGCCAGCAAGATAAAGTCTGATTGCCGGTGAGCATCTTTTTTTTAAGTATATTTTCACGATACATATCCGATCTCTTTTTTGTTCCGATTGTGAATGAAACTCACCGTGTTGTCGAAGTTCGTTAATGTAAAGCCGAAAGAAGCATCATGGAAAACTCATTCACATAATGCCAAATTTCTTAAAGGCCTCGACAGCGCTCATACCTTCACTGATTGCTTTGCCGACCAGCTTTTCACCGCGGGCCTTTTCCAGGGCAAGGGCAATGACTTCTTCCTCGGCCTCCTTCGGAATGACCAGAACTCCCTCCAGATCCCCGAACAGCAGAGTTCCCGGTTCGATCCGGATGCCGGCAATCTCCAGCGGTACACGGTAATCTATGACCTTGCCCCGAGGCCCCTGATCCTGCGCATAGCGGCCGGTTGCAAAGGTTGGAAAATCCAACTCCAGAATCCCGGGAATATCGCGAGCAAATCCATTGACCAGAGCTCCATTAGCACCAAGATGTCTGGCACGCGTCGACATCAATTCGCCCCACAAAGCATAACGCGGGGATCCGCCTGTGGCGACATACACCTCGCCGGGCTTCAAATCGTCCAATGCCTCAAGCATCAGGCCAAAAGGCTTGTTTGAAAGAGGTCCTGGCGCGAATTCCTCCCGATCGGAGAAGCAGTCAGCTTCCAGCACCGTCATAGCACGGCCGACCAGGACCATATCGTCGCGAAGAGGTTGGATTTCCTGTGGCAGGAATTGATGCAGAAGGCCAATTTTGTCCATTACATCACCAACAACAGCTGTGAACAACTCCTGCTTCATGAGGGAAAAGAGTTCCTGATCATCGGAATATTTTTTAACCATTCTATTCTCCTGTGTTTTAGTACCTTACTCCTGAATTTCTGTAATAAAAAACAAGAAACTGAGGAATGTCGGTTGAAATTATGCTGTTGGATATATCACCAAGGTACTTATACCCCCTTGTGGGGTGTTAGCTGTATTTCCGTGACAAACATCAGTGTGACGGCCGTGGAATTTTCGCACCCCGACAACCGACCAGATAATCCATATCAGCGCCCTGATCTGCCTGCAGTACATGGTCTACATAAAGCTGCTGATAACCGCCAACCATGTCATGCACCGGCGGAGCCCATGCAGCACGTCGTTTTTCTAATTCAACTTCCGGTACTTCCAATTGCAGACTGCGAGAATCTACATCAAGCTCAATCATGTCTCCATCCTTCACCAGTCCCAGTGTTCCGCCAGCTGCCGCTTCGGGCGAGACATGCAGCACGACCGTACCGTAAGCAGTACCGCTCATGCGGGCATCAGAAATGCGTACCATGTCAGTAACCCCGGTTTTCAGCACTTTTTCAGGTAACGCCATGTTGCCGACCTCAGCCATCCCGGGGTAGCCTTTGGGCCCGCAATTCTGAAGAACAAGAATACTGCTGGCATCCACTTCGAGGTCAGGATCGTCGATGCGGGCGTGAAAATCCTCTATACTGCTAAAGACTACAGCACGGCCCCTGTGCTTCATAAGCTCCGGTGTTGCAGCCGACGGTTTAAGCACTGCTCCATTAGGTGCCAGATTGCCAGACAGTGCCGCAATACCGCCGCTGGCAGTGAGCGGTTTGTCGAACGGTCGAATCACCTCATCATTATAGACCTCTGCATTTTCAACATTCTCCCATATGGTTTTGCCGGTAATAGTCAGGGCATCCTTGTTGAGCAGATCGTGTTCACCCAAAATTTTCAGTACCGCAGGAACACCCCCGGCATAATGGAGATCCTCCATCAAAAACCTCCCCGATGGCATGAGGTCGACGATAGTCGGCACGTTCTTGCCAAGGCGGTTCCAATCGTCTAATGACAAGTCAACACCCAGCCGACCGGCTACTGCCTGAAGATGGATGACAGCATTAGTCGATCCGCCAATAGCTGCATTCGCATAGATAGCGTTTTCAAACGCCGCCTTGGTAAGAACCTTGGACAATTTGAGATCTTCTTCGACCATGGAGACGATTCGTCTTCCAACCAATTGAGCAATGTGTGTACGCCCAGCATCAACGGCAGGCGTCGCCGCGTTATGCGGAACGCCGACACCAAGGGCTTCGCAGAGGCTTGCCATGGTTGAGGCGGTGCCCATAGTCATGCAGGAACCGGCTGATCTGCTCATGCCGCGTTCGGCTTCCATGAATTCTTCCATGCTGATTCGCCCGGCCCGGACATTCTCACTTAATCGCCAGACGTCCGTTCCGGAACCGATGTCCTTACCCTTGAACTTTCCGTTCAGCATAGGTCCACCCGATAGTGTGATGGCAGGAATGTCGCAGCTTGCCGCTCCCATCAATGCCGCCGGTGTCGATTTGTCACATCCCACCATAAGAACCACACCGTCGATGGGGTTGCCACGGATCATCTCTTCGACATCCATGCTGACCAGATTACGAAAAAGCATGGCGGTTGGACGAAGCTGCGATTCGCTCAAGGAACAGACAGGGAATTCAACAGGAAAGCCCCCGGCTTCGTAGACGCCACGCTTAACCCAGTCTGCCATCTCCCGGAAATGTATGTGACAGGGATTCAAATCGGAGAACGTATTGCAGATACCAATAACCGGCCGTCCATCAAATTCGTCATCAGGATGGCCGCGGTTTTTCATCCAGCTCCTATGAATGAAATTATCCTTTGAAACAGAGCCAAACCAGGCAGAAGAACGATAACGTTTCTTATCTTTGGACATGATTCCTCCATCATTTTGTACAGAGTGTATATATTATTCTGCATCGGACGATGCAATAGATCAGATATCCTTAACTGTAATTCTTTTAGTGACCGCATCCGGTCGTGTGCGGACGTCAGGCAGCAGTTCCATGCCAAGACCCGGCCCCTCAGGTGGGCGAACATACCCATTTTCCATAATTGGTAAAGCTGTTGCGACCTCCGTATACCAGCCGCCGTTATAGAAAGCACGGACACTTTCCTGAATAGATGCATTGGGTTCATGAACAGACATGTGGGTTGCTGCGGTATAAATTACTGGCCCTGTGCAGTCATGGGGCGCAAATGGCAGATGGTGCGTTGCCGCCATCTGGGCAATGGCATGGGATTCGGTAATCCCCCCTACCCAGCCGATATCGAGCATGACGATATCCACAGCCTTAGCCTCTATAAGGTCGTTAAATCCCCAGCGCCCGGCCAACGTCTCGCTCGCCGTGACTGGACATCTGGTCTGAGCCTTGAACTCGCCGATGGTAGCGAGTCTGTCCATGCGAATTGGATCCTCAATCCAGGCGAGGTCAAAATCTTCCATTGCACGGGAAATCTTGACGGCGGTTGGCAGATTCCAGAGGGAATGACATTCCAGCATAATGTCCATCTTGTGGCCAACCGCGTCGCGGATTTTTTCAAATGGCACCATGCCTTTTTTCAAGTCTGCAGCAGAAATGTGCAGCCCGCCTGAGGCCTCGGCATAGGGGTCAAGCGGCCAGATCTTCATGGCAGTAATACCCTGTTCGAGAAGACTTTCCGCTAATTCATCGGCACAATTAAGAAAGGCATCGAGATCCTCGTAGGGGCCGAGACCGCTGGCCGTCCCCCAGTTATCAGAAAACTGCCCCTTGTTGGAGCGGATGTAGCGATAACCGGCACAGGTATTGTAGGTACGTACGCTGTCGCGATGCAGGCCTCCGAGAAGCTGATATATCGGCTGGTTGGTTGCCTTGCCCCACAGGTCCCATAGGGCCACGTCAATTGCGGAAAGACCTCGCATTTCCGCACCGGACCCGCGAACCCCGCAATACCCCTGCATCTTCTGGTGCAGATAGGTGATGCGTAGAGGGTCCTGTCCCATCAGGATCGGCGCGCCGGTCTCATGGATCCAGGCTTCCACTGATTGCGGTCCGAAGAATGTCTCTCCCAGTCCAATCAGGCCTTCGTCGGTCTCTACGAAAACCCATAGGAGATTACCAAATTCCTCGAGCCTGAGCGTTTCAATCCCAGTAATCTTCATACTGTATCCTGTCTGTTTATTGTTATTGGATTTTATGACATGCTTTCGGGAGAAATGCACTAATACCGGTAAACGGTAATAAGCCCTGCACTATTTTCAGTACCCGCTTGAAGGGTATAAGTGCCTTGGTGATTACTTTAACTTCCTAATTTCAATGCACTCTCCAGCTTTCTTGTTTTTTATGACAGGTTTTCAGGAGTAAGGCACTAATCACGCCACCAGAGAGCCAGTTCGGGGAAAGCAATGAGCAGCGCCACAGCCACCACCTGCATGGCGATAAATGGCAAAAGCGCGCGAAAGATCATGTTCAAAGTAATTTCTGGCGGGGCTACACTTTTCAGATAAAAAGCGGATGGCCCAAACGGAGGTGACAGGAAAGAAACCTGCATGTTCATGCAGAAAAGGACTCCGAACCAGACCGGGTCGTAACCGAGCTTAATGATAATCGGAACGAAGATGGGCATAGTCAACATGGCAATACCGACCCAGTCAAGCATCATGCCCAGCACAAACAGGACAACCATCATGATCAAGAGGACCGCCAGGGGGTTTCCGCCACCCAGGTTAATGATGGTGCTTTCTACGAACCGGTTACCGCCCATCAGGTTGTAAACACCGACCAGAACACTTGCGCCTATACCTATCCAGATAATCATACCGCAGGTTTCCATGGTGCGCCAGGCGCTCTTCTTGATAAGGTCCCAGGTCAATTCTCCACGAACAAGCGTACTTAATGCGATGCCGGCAACACCGATACCCGAAGCTTCGGTCACCGAGGCAACACCGAGATATATGCTGCCCAGTACCGAGAAGGCAACAAGAATCGGCAGAATGACACCTTTTAAGGCTCTCAGCTTTTCTCCCCAGGAAAGTTCCAGCATCTGTTCTTCTGCTATTGGTGCCAGGTCGTGGTTCATGTAGCAGCGGATAAGAACGTAACCAATGTAGAAGGTGCAAAGGATAAATGCGGGAAGGAAAGCAGCCGTAAACAGATCACTGATCGAAACATTGGCCATCAGACCATATATGATGAGAACGATACTCGGGGGCATCATGGTGCCAAGAGCACCACCTCCGCAAACCGTGCCGATGGCAAGATTTCGATCGTATCCGATACGCAGCATCTGCGGCAGGGCCAGCATGCCAAGCAGCACGGTTTCACCACCGATGATACCCGACATGGCAGCCAGGAAAAGTGCTACGACCAGCGTCTGAATGGCAACACCACCGCGAAGGCGTCCAGATACTATGCGCATCGCATTGAAAAGATCCTTGGCAATGCCCGACTGATCGAGCATAGACGCCATCAGCACGAACATTGGCACAGCTATGAATACGTAGCTGGTCGTGAAACTGTAGATACGGCTGGTGATCAGCGGTACAGCGTTGGGGCCGAACCAGCCGACCGTGAAAAACAAAGCAACAAATCCGGTTACAATGGCCAGAGGCATACCGGTGATCAGCAGACCAATTATCATGCCCAGCATGAGAAGGCTGCCCCATTCAATGCCTAATGAGGAAAGTTCAAACATCTAAATGAACTCCAATAATTATGTTTGACGCAGCGTTTTGATGAACCGCAGCAGAAATTGTATGGTCATTACTATCAGCGCTAACATCAGGAACGCTTTGGTCCATGCCGGAAACGGTGGGTCCCAGGCACTGGCGCTGGTTTCCATGTGAAATTCACCCAGTGGCGTGAACCATGATTTTTGGACGAGGGTAGAGGCCGCGTAAACGAGCATGCACCCCCAAATGAGGCCGATAAAGGCATTAAACAAATCAAGATATCGGCGGTATTTTGGAGACACCTGGTCATACAGAATCACGATGCGAATGTGGCTGTTTCGAGCAAGACAATAACTGCCGCCATAGGCGAAACTCACAGCACACAAAAGAGTTGTGGTTTCATGACTCCACATTGTTGGTGCACCGAAAACGTAGCGCGCTATAACCTCGTAGACGATGGCAAGACAACTTAAAAGAATGAGATAACTGAACCAGCGACCGCCTCTGTCGACCCATCGGTCAAGAAAAGTCATCTCCCATTCGGGCAACGTATGGTCTTCGTTTCCCTGATCATTCGTCTTTTTCATCGGATCTGCCTTGAAAATAAGTCTTTGTGATATGAGAAATCAAAAAAGTTCGACGGTGCTGCGAACCATTGTACGCAGCACCGTCCTTCATATCTAGTTCAGCATACCGTTTTCGCTTAGGAACTTGGTTAAAATGTCATACACCTTCTTGGCATTTGCCGACTTGGTGGAGAATTTTTTCCACTCAGTCATGGCGATAGAGCGGAACTTGTTTCGTTCGGCAGCCGACCAATCGTGAATGGTAACATCGCCCCGGGCACTAACTTTAGCAACCGCAGCCAGATCAGCCATCTTCAGGGCGGAGGTCATTTGGCGGGCAAAATCACGCACCGACATCGTCAGGATCGCCTGAAGATCTTCACTCATACTATCCCAGGTCTTCTGGTTAATGGAAACATCGAGAACCGGCATCGAGTGGAAGCCGGGATATACAGGGTGCTTGGCGATCTTGTGCATGCCTTGCTGCTCATTGGTGGAGAAGACTGTGTAGTCGGCGGCATCGATGACACCCTTGTCAAGAGAAGTATAAACCTCTGAACCCGGTAGGTTGACCGGTGTGGCGCCTGCCGCTGCGAATACTGCCTGGACCAACCCTTCAGGGGCACGCAGTTTCAGGCCTTTGAGGTCGCTGACGCCGTCCAGCGGGACCTTAGAGACGAAAGCTTCAAGACCGGTCGCAGAGGCACCGATAAAATAAACGCCATACGGTTTGTACATTTCGCGCAGCAGTTCCGTTCCACCGCCCTGTTCCATAAACAGAAGCATTTCATTGGGGTCGCCCCAGGCACCGACAGTATTACCGATCAGGCCGAATGCCGGATCCTTACCGGAGAAATACCCGGTTGCTGTTACCTGACCGTCAAGAATACCGCTGCTGATAGCATCAAGGGTTTCCGAATGCTTGACGATGGAACCAACCGGCATCATTTCGATGTTAATACGACCGTTGCTTGCTGCCTTAACACGGGCTGCCCATTCCTTTTTCAGTTGAAAGTTAGCATTTCCAGTGTTGTCACTCGATTGGAATTTTAAATCGTAAACCTTATCTGCCGCCTGCGCTGCGCCAATGCCAAGAGCACCAATAAATGCGGTTATCACTAATCCACTTACAAGTTTTTTCATTTTTTCCTCCAATTTTGGATTTTATCGCTGCCATAATCTCAACGGCAAGCGACCAGAATTAAATATTAAATCATCCTTCAGAATCTGAAGCGAAGAATCAACATTTTAAAAATTATAAAAAGTAATTATAATTGCAGTTTAAAGATTTGCTAACAAATTAATGATAATTCTGATTTACAAGCCTCACGTTATCCCCGGATCAACGGGGATCTGATTAGAGCCTTACTTCGGAAACTCTGTAAAAAAAAACAAGA
>CAXMTO010000176.1:0-22429 GCA_964196355.1 uncultured Myxococcota bacterium | reverse complement strand
CATTAAACCGCTCCTGCTAGTCTTCCATTGAAGCTTTAATAACCTTGTGTGCATGCTCTTTGCCATATGCGTCACCAATTTCTACTGACAATGTTTTTCCCGGCTGAATTTTATAGGTTGCAAAATAATGATGTAATCGCTTTGTAAGCCCGGCCTAACATTCTCAAAAAAACCGCACCTCTTTCAGCATATCCTGACAAACTATCTTATTTTTGCCGGTTTTTCCATTGAAATTAACGTCATTACAAACTCTCCCAACAAGTCAGGGGAAAAACATGCATTCCACCCACTTCACCTCAATTAGGACGAACCCATCGCGCATGGCATTCTCAAAGAGAAAAGTCGGCAGAACGTACTGGAGATTATAGAACAGCTGTACCAAGAGGAGAATTCTATTTTTTTTCCTGAAACTCTATTATTTGAGTCCACATTGCAGCCGATGTTAATGCGATTGCTCCCCCGGCTTGGTATGCGGTGTGGGGCCTGGCGCAGTAGCGTGAAGTTTTCTTGATGGCAGTGTGTACGAGGAAAGCGACAGCGTCACAACTGTTGGCGGATACAAAGACGTTTATTCTGAAATCCATGAGGGAACAACAATAGACCACCTCATACCTACATGATGTGCTAAAAACGGGTTGCGGTATATCCCAAGGTCGGATAGACCAACTATTGGTAGACTCTTTTGATGAGTGATAACGATGAACGTCTCTGTAAATTAAGGAGTGATATGAGCGGAAAAGGAAAATGCAAAAAACACGGAGCGGTTTGATTTTGGGATATTCTAAGATTACGTCCTGATATTACTTCAGCGATTAATTTTATTCGTAGAAAGGGTTTTATTTTTACTCTCAATGTATAATCCGGTTGATATTGAGCTGGTTAGACAATATTTTCTATCAAAGAGGCTGAACCCCATTTCAAGTCATGAACTTGAAAGAGTTAAAAACGATATTTAACTTTACGCAGTTGTCCTATTTCTAACAGATTTCTCTGTATATGATTTTTTACAGGCATCACCTCATTCATTGTCAAATGGAATACGGTATGAAAGACAAAGACGTTACTTCCACTGAAAAAGATGACAAAGCGCTCCAAGAAAAATCATCTTCAAAAGATATTGCTTCTTTTCTCAAGGCTGTTGGTGAGGCAAGTCTTGCCCAAAGTGGAAGACTGATTTTTGCGTTGGATGCAACCAATAGTCGGCAGCCAACCTGGGACAGGGCTATGAACATTCAGTCTTCAATGTTCGATGCAGTTGGCAAGGCGGGTGGTCTATCGGTTCAACTGGTGTATTTTCGAGGTTTTGATGAATGTCGTGCCTCAAAGTGGGTCATTAATGCTGCCGCACTGCATAATTTGATGCTCGGTATCCAATGCCAGGGAGGACAAACCCAGATTGGAAAAATCCTCAATCACGCCTATCGTGAAACAACGAAAGAAAAGGTCTCGGC
Organism: uncultured Myxococcota bacterium; assembly: GCA_964196355.1. Classification (GTDB taxonomy): domain Bacteria; phylum Desulfobacterota; class Desulfobulbia; order Desulfobulbales; family Desulfocapsaceae; genus Desulfomarina. The sequence goes on along the minus strand of CAXMTO010000176.1, from coordinate 20,978 downwards.
ACTGGTTTTTATCAGTGATGCGCTTGAGGAAAATATTGATTTACTCTGTCAGAAAGCAGGTGAACTAGGTTTGAAAGGGGTACGTTGCTTTTTCTTTCAGGAGGGACATGATATCGCGGCTGAAAATGGATTTCGTGAAATGGCGCGACTGACAGGTGGCGCTTATTTTCGGCTTGGGCCTGATTCGGCGAAAGAACTTGCCGAGCTTCTCAGTGCCGTGGCAATGTACGCAAAAGGTGGATTGAAAGCCCTCTCAAACAGCAAAAAAAATCAGGCTCGTTTACTCCTTCAGCAGATGAAGAAATGATTTATGACCCTTTTAAGCATGGATAAATAAATGGGATTCTATCTTTTATTGTTGTTATTTGGCGGACTCTTGCTTTTCTGGTTTGTTCTTAATAATCCAGCCCCTAAAAGTGCAGCCGTTCTGATTACAGCCGGACCAATTATTCTCATGGCAGTGGGAGCCCTGCTGACTTTTTTTCGGCGTGGGATGATCGGAATGCCTTTGCTTTTTATAGGGCTTTCTTGGTGGCGCCGCAATCGTTCAATGCGGCCCGCCGATTACTCTGGAGGGCAAAAATCCACAGTCCGTTCAGCAGACCTTGAGATGGAACTTGACCATGACACCGGGGACATTGACGGTAGGGTGTTGACGGGTCAATTAAAGGGAACTCTGCTTTCTTCACTGGGTGAGGAAGAGCTGTTGTCATTTTATTTGGAAATATCTTCTGATGGCGACAGTGTCGCCTTACTCGTCTCTTTTCTTGATCGCTACCACCCAAACTGGCGGGAAAGTGTTGATCCTGATTCTTTCCGAAAGCAGGACACTGGATCTGGCTTTGATAATATGAGCAGACAGGAGGCGTATCAGATACTAGGTGTTGAGCCAGGTGCTTCCCAACAAGAAATCTACCAGGCCTGGCGGCGACTCATAAAAGGGGTTCATCCCGACCATGGAGGATCTGCATTTCTGACCGCAAAAATTAATGCAGCCAAAGATGTCCTTCAGGACTAAGGCCATAGAATGGACTTCGTTGTTTAATCTGCATTAAAGATGTACCAAGGATATAGTGTTTTTCCCCCCTCCCAACCTTTTTTTGATTAATTAAATGTCCCCTGATAAAATGCATGTAAAATCAATCACAATGCCCTGGTGTATACAGAGAGCGAGAATTGTTTTTGAGGTCTTTTATGAATCCGTATTGTTTTATTACTGAAGTCGAACCACAGCCTGGAAATCTACTGGGGGCCCATGTTTGAAGGGCTATTTCTCATATATGGGTGTTGTCAACCGATATAAAAGAAGCGAGGGATATCGCATTTCGTTTTCTTAAGTCCGATCTTTGGGAGGTGAAAGAGGAGAAGGATGCCTTTTCACCAACTCAAGAGCAGAGGTAGACGGGTTGGGTGAAGCAGAAGCGTCAAGTCATCACACAGCTGACTCAGAAGGCATTCACGCGACGTTCAACTACTGGCACAAGTAATCAAGTTGTTTAACTGGCTACGTAATCGACGCAGACAAAAGATATTTAGAACTCCTTTCCCGCTGTCGTGGCGGGACATCATGCGAGAGATGGTAAAGCATTATTCGTATCTTGATCATGTAGAAAAAAATCGGCTCGAACAGCTAGTTCAGATTTTTATTGCCGAGAAAAATTTTGAAGGACAACTGTTACGCTGCCTCCTTCAAGGCTCAGTGTTTTTGCTGATACTCCGATGATTGTGCCAGATCAACAGGCCATTTCACGTATTTTTCGGTGAGGTTTAGTTATCGACTGACGAATAAAGGCAGAATACCCTCATCAGAGATGTACAGGAAGAAGGTATAAATCAGGTAGAAATGGACTCTCAAGAGATTCACACTACCAATATCAACCCTTCTTACGAAAGTAGTATCAGTCATCCGATGCTGGAAGAATGGTGTAATTCTCTCGGTTGATAATCCTATTTAGTTCTATATCTTCGTACAATAAGTGTCTAATTTTTCTACAAATGTCACTTGATGTTGATTTACAAATTACTGGAATCCGCAGACCAGGAAGAGATCCTTAAGATCAGTTATACGTCAATTTAAGGTTTAACCAACAAAGTATTTCGTACTAGTATGATGAAGATTCTGTTTGTATGTATCAACCTGAAAACAATCTGTACAAATATGTTCGTTATATAGAGCTAGAAAAATGTTAAAATAGAAGATGAATTTCTTGTTAAGCTCTCTCTCTCTCCACTCTGGCTTGAGTGCTCAATTGACGAAATAGAGAACTAGCAGCTATTTTTAGGAGATTAAAAACGATATGTTAAATAAATATCGAGAGGCCTATATTGTCAGGGGAATTGCACCATTTAAGGTCGATGGTTTGGCTATCCCTTATCCTGAATTTGTCGCACGTCTTTACAACTTTTGCATGGAACTCGGGTTTCGCAAAGGATTTATTATGCCCTCCAGGGCATTCTGCTCAGATGAGAACCAGGGTTTGCCTATTATTTTGTTAACCAAACACTTTGGGACTTTCCCGTTCAACCATGGAAGAGTTGGAGGTATTCTGGCCGTTGATCGTCATGGTTCCCACTCTCATCATGGTGAAGACCTCCTGATACTGCAAGCCAGTCATGTTGGATATGACCAATATTCAGGAGTATATGGAAAGTATAAACGTCCGCAAATGATGGGGCATTGCCTGTCCGACTCTTGTGGCAAGTTGATCCATGTCATAAGACCTTATCTGGAGCAATATCTTTTTGCTCAAGATCGTATTTTTCTCCATAAGGATGGTAGTGGTAATTGTTTAATCACGGTTAAAAATTCATTCATTGATTTTGAATCTCATCCGGTTACTCATGGCCTTGTTCTTCGGCTTAGCAATATCGTTGATCAAGACAACATGGGAGTAATTCGCCCCTTTAAATCAACGTCGACAACCCAGACTTATGTCGTATCGAATACTTTTAGACAACGTCTTGAAGAGATTGATTACAAATGGTATTCCGGTGCGGGAAGAAGCTTTGGCAAACTTTTGTCAGCCGATCTTTTTTTCTTCAGAGAAGATTTTCATGAAACAGATGATTCAATACTATTGGAAAGAAATCTCATAGAGTTTATGCCTGATATCGTTAGCGCAAATCACCCAGCCCTACGTGCCGCTAAAACAAATATCCAACTCGAATTTGCTAGAGTTGTTGAATCTATCCGAAGAAGCGATGACTACAAGGGAAAAAACTTGTTCTATATTGCCGGATTAAATATTGATATTTCTGAAAATGAAAATTTACCAGTGATGAACTATTTTGTTCCTTGGGCTGCTCTTGTCCAACTTAAGGATGGCCCACACGAGGAGTATATTCATCCAATAGAACAGGAAAATCTGTATGCAAAACTTATGGAAATGAGTCCTGAAAATCTTGACCAGACTGACCTGAAAGAAGGTATCCGACGTATATTAAAAGCACCACGATTAGATATTAAATCGTCGATTTGAGGGCGGATAGAGTCTCCCTGTGAAAAGATCTTTTAGTCCGGTAGATCGCAGATTTTCAGATATTGAAATCTATTTATTTGGTGGCGTTTTGGTTAATCGCTGTAACTTTCCACCTATCACTTTTACTTAATCAAATAGTATAGCTTCAGTATCAAAACCAAGAGATTCTTTCTGGGAAAGCGTTCAATCAGGCATTGTAGATTGGCCCCTTCCTTCTCCTTGATGTAGATTACAACAGGTTCTGTAAAGTAACATAATTACAGAGCCTGTTAACACTATTCCTGTAAATGTAATTGTGAATTGATATTTACTTGTTATTCGGGGCGATGGCGGCCCAGACCTGCCGACACTTGAGCCTTCGAGTATTGGAGGGAAGTATAATATGGTTACAACTCATGACTTACTGTTGTACATCAACAGGGAATATCCTGGTTTTTTTGAAACAGGTGTGGCTTTTAATATAGAGCATTTCCCTGCTCAGGTTATATTATAAGTGTAGAAATCACCACTCAAACTGACAGAGCTTAGTTGTAGGGCTTAACCAAATCCGACAATTACTTCTCCTCAAAGATGTTCAGGAAGAACTTTCCCACAACAGCTCCGCCTCAATCTGTAATTACACAATAGATATTCAAAATTGAGAAAAGCTTCTTATTGATTGTTACTTCAAACTGTATTTTAGGTGGGTAGTTAGAGAATGAGGCAGAAGCTATAGCGTTATCTGCCATATCAACCAGACTGCTGACTATACAAGAAGAACCTGGGCTAACCCATTTTGTCTAATTAAATTCCTTCCTCAAGAACAGAACCAGGACCAGCTAAAGGTCTGAAGGTTTTTACGGATGAGCCGCAGTGAGGACATTCCCAATCATCCGGTAAATCCTTAAATGCTGTTCCAGCAGGTGTATTAGTTTTTGGCTCTCCTTTGTCAGGGTCATAGATATACCCGCAATTGCTTACTTGGCATTGATACATGTCTTTGGGATCTGCCATTTGGAATCTCCTTTTTCAATTATTCTTTGTAATACGCCTATGTGCAAATTATAAGTGTTTCTATTTTTTTAATCAACGCAAAATGACCTTTGAGTTAAGATGTTTCCTGTTCGCCTCAATATCGCTCTTTACCTGATTTTGAGTGTCAAAATCAGGATCTAAATCTAAAAGATTCAGGAAACATCAATAATTTGGACTGCTGCATTTATCGAAAGGTTTCTGAAATTAATCTCGATTTTTGAAAAGTGGCAGAATGCTCTTTTTCGGGCCAGTTTTTTTGGCATGATGAAATTAAAACTTATCAGGAATGAGGATAAGTCTCCTCAATTGTATTAGGCTTAACATTGCCAATAGATATATCTTCTGATAAATATACTTGACGATCCAGACAGGACGATATGACCTCTGGCATTGGAGAGTTTCTGATGATGTTCAGATATGACTGAATAGTAGATGAAGGAATAAATTATCAACTAACGCACAATGGTTGACTCTTCACAAAATTAAGATGATTCCAATCAGTTTGTCTTTGTTCATAGGTTTTCTCCTATCACTGTTTTTGCCATGGTTTTGGGCATTTGAACGGCCACAACTTTGCCTGTTGCGCATATCTTCCCCTCAGAGAGTACCCTAGCTTCAACCACTACTTTTTTAGGTGTTATTTCGGTTACATTTCCCCTGATTTCCATTTCGGCTGCCAAAGGGGTGGGGGCCAGATAATCAACATGAAGGGAGGCTGTGACAAACCGTATTGGTGGGTCTGAGTCCATGGCCCGCCCCTGTTCCCGATAGACAGCAGCAGCAGCTGTACCTGTGCAATGGCAGTCAATTAGTGAGGCGATCAAACCACCGTAAACAAAACCCGGTACAGCCATATGTTCTTCTTTGGGTTGGAACAGGGCAATGCTTTCGTCCTCGTCCCAATAGCTTTTGATTTGAAGACCGTGGATATTGAGCCGGCCACACCCATAGCAATGGCTAAGTTCGTCCGGGTAATAATCCTGAAAGGCTTTATCTGTCATGGGCTTGGATTTCCTTGGAACAAGAGGTTAAATAGTGAGAATTGCAGGGGGTGGTATTTAAAATTACATGTGTCTCTTCTATCAATTCACTAATTTCGTCTATATACATTTCTTCATCCATCCGTTCTTCTCCATGAAAAATTTTTGTGCAGATCATTCGTTTATGGTGTTTGTTGGGCTCGCCATGGTGCAGTTCTTCAAAATAAAAGGGTGGTTCTGAACCTCACTTCCGCTGTAGTTATTTTGTTTTCTGGGGTATTATGAAAGCAGCTGCATTAGCAATCATTCGCTTTTCTAATAAACGCGTAACCTGGCAATAAATTTTCAAGGTAAAAACGGATAAAGGAGTACTGCATGAAACTTAAGTCTCTGTTTTCCCCCGCAAACATGGCTGTATACGGGGTTTCCCTTGCCAACGAGAGACATCCTGCAAATGTGATATACAACAAAAACCTTTTGCGTTATCCGGTCGGCGTTTACCCTGTAAACAAGAGGGGCGGAATGATCAGGGGCGAAAAGATGTATACGTCAATAAGCGAGATAGACAATGATATTGACCTGGCAGTAATCGCTGTTCGGGCTGAATATGTAGCGGGAATTTTCAAAGAGTGTATTGACAAAAAAGTGAAAGGCGCCGTTGTCATCTCTGGTGGTTTCGCCGAGTCGGATAAACAGGACCTGCAGGACGAACTTGTCGAAATTGCCACGAAGGCAGATTTTCCCTTTATCGGGCCTAACTGTCTGGGAATATATACGCCCAATAAGGTTGACACCTTTTTTCTGCCAAGCGAGAGAATGATCTATCCGGACAAAGGAAAAGTCGCCGTCATCAGTCAGAGCGGCGGCATTCTGGTTGATCTCCTGGTAAAATTTGCAGGAGAAGGCATCGGTCTGTCAATGGCTCTCAGTATTGGCAATAAGGCACTGGTCAAAGAGGAACATCTCCTTCGATATCTGGAAAAAGATCCTCAAACCTCGGTAATAGCCTTTTATATTGAGGGATTCGGATACAATGAAGGCCGCAGGTTTGTCGAGGCGGCACGCAAATGCAAAAAACCGGTTATCGTCATGAAGGCAGGTAAAACTGAAAGCGGCCAAAGAGCTGTTTCCAGTCATACCGCATCTCTGGCAGGTGATTATCAGGTGCTATCTGACATATTCTCTCAATATGGGATTGTTGAGGCAAAAAACGAACTGGAATTTCTCTCCTTCTGCGAGTCACTCAGCAGCTATCAGAATACGTCGGCAAAAAAAATTGGGATAATCACCGGCAGCGGCGGTCATGGAGCAATGGCCGTTGATGCCTGTCTTGCCCATGGCCTTGACGTACCCCTGTTGTCTGAAAATGACCAGACCGCCTTGCGTAATTGTCTCTCTTCCAATATTCAGTCAATTGCTTCCTTAGGCAACCCCATAGATCTGACCGGCAGCGCTATGGAAGATGATTTTTCCAATGCCGCGAGATTTTTATTCGATTCTTCTGAAGTTGATTGTGTCCTTATTCTGCTTCTCCCCTATCTGCCGGGAATATCTTCAGACCTCAGTGCCAGCATCAGCCAGCTTGCAAAGAAAACAGGAAAAGTATTAATCGCTTATGTGCCGCATGTTGAAAAATACCGGATGCTCATCGAAGGTTTTGAATTTAATCAGGTTCCGGTATCACCATCAATTGAAGGCGCAGTTCTCATGGCCGAGGCACTACGAAGGAGCTCAGCATGTTGAAAAAGATCAGAAACATTCTCTCCAGTTCTGCTAAAGAATATGGATGGGTTATGGAACCGGACGCCAAGGATATTCTGCAGCTGGCCGGAGTAGACGTCCCTGCAGGCTGCTGGGCTAAAACAGCCGATGATGCGCTCATCTTTGCCCAAAAACAGGGTTTTCCTCTGGCAATGAAGGTCATTTCCCCCCAGGTGCTCCATAAGTCTGATGTTGGTGGGGTGATTATTGGAATCGATGATGAGGAGGAAGTACTGGCGGCTTTTGACAAAATGAGTCGGATCGACGGATTTATCGGAGTATTTATTGAAGAGATGTGCAGAGGCATAGAACTCATTGTCGGTGCCAAAATTGACTTTCAATTTGGGCCGGTCGTCATGCTGGGTATGGGAGGAGTCAGCGTTGAGATCTACAGGGACACAGTTATCCGCATGGCGCCGACGGCAAGAAATGATATTGAGTCAATGGTACGAAATCTCAAAGCCCATGCTCTCCTTGAGGGTTTCCGGGGAGCAGAGCCGGTCAACATGGAGGAGTTGAACAGACTGATGATTGCTTTTTCAAAACTGGTGATAGACATATCTGATGAAGTTGAATCTATCGACCTGAATCCGGTCATCTGTGACGGAAAGCGCTGTCTCGCTGCAGATGCTAGAATTATACTGCCCTGAGTCGAGCATTTATTTCACAAAAGGTTAAGAAAGACCCATCATCCGCAAACAGGCCGTGCTGGACGGTATTGGTTGAAGACCCCGGGGGATGTAGAGGGAAAGAGTAGGAATCAATGCCTGTTGCAAGAGAGAGGTAGTGTTTATAGTATCCCCGATATACCTGTTCGGAAGATTTATCGTGGTAAGGCAACAGCAGGAAATCGACAATGAGCTGAAACTCCAAGAGACATAAAACTGTCGGCCAGTATGAAGATATGGATTACAAGGATTATTACAAGACCCTCAATTTATCGGAAGACGCATCGAAGGATGAGATTAAAAGAGCTTACAGAAAACTGGCTCGTAAATATCACCCCGATGTCAATAAGGAAGTCGCTGCCGAGATTAAATTTAAAGAAATAAATGAGGCCCATGAAGTATTGTCTGACCCAGAAAAGCGCAAAGCCTATGACGCCCTAGGCAGCAGCTGGCAGGCTGATCAGGGGTTCAATTCATCTCCGAACTGGAATAGCCGTCATCAGAATGGGAGTGAAGGAACGCAGCAGGCATCCGCCGAGCAGCACAGCGAATTTTTTGAGTCACTTTTTGGCAGAAGAGGTCACGAACATTTCTCTACAGAAGAATTTTCTTCTTTCGGTGGGCAGCACCAGGACCGCGGGGAGGATCTGCACGCGAAAGTCTCTATTGCTCTTGAAGACAGCTATTTTGGGGCCAAAAGAACTATTACCCTGAACAGAAAGGTGAATGACGGCAGCGGTCGATTGACCATTCAACCCCAGTCGCTGCAAATTTCTATTCCCAAGGGAGTAATAGAAGGGCAGCAGATCAGACTGGAAAGCCAGGGTGAAATTGGTTATGGAGGTGGAAAGCGCGGAGATCTTTTCCTTCAAATTGTCTTTGAGCCGCACCCCCTCTTTACCGTCAGGAAGCGGGACATTTCCCTCCTCCTGCCGGTGACCCCATGGGAGGCGGCCCTGGGGGCAACCATTGCTGTGCCCACCCTTGGTGGCAATGTTGACTTGAAACTACCCGCCAACTCCCAGAGCGGTCGAAAACTGCGTCTGAAAGATCGTGGCCTTTCATCGAAAAAACAAAGCGGTAACCAATACGTGACCATTGCTATCCATACGCCGGTTGCAGCAACAGCTGAGCAGCGTAAATTATACGAAAGGATGGCAGAACTCATGCCGTATAATCCGCGGTACGGAGTTGGAGGTTGAACAATGAAAGATGAATATCGCTGTACCCTCCTTGACGAGACTACAACATTGGGTATCGTTGAAATCTGCAGGCTTTGCAGGGTTGACAATGAAGTGGTTCATGAGATGGTTAAAGAAGGGGTGCTGATTCCGGAGGGAACCTCCCCGGAGACCTGGCGTTTCAATGGTTTCGCTGTTAAGAGAATCCAGGTCACACTCAGGTTGCAGAATGATCTTCGAGTCAATCTGCCGGGAGCGGCTTTAGCCCTTGATCTTCTGGAAGAACTCGAGGAGCTGCGCGCCCTGCTGAGACAGAGTCCCTGACCCTCACTTGCCGTTCTTGCCTTCATTTTGGTTCATCCGGCCAAAGCGTACTATTGAAAAATTTAATTGAAAATCAAAGTACGAAATATAAGCATCGAGACACATGATGATCATCGAAATAGAGTACACCTTCGTTTTTTTGGTATCAGACTGTGGTCTTCTTGATCGTGAAACAACAGATACAATTGCTGACATCGTATGGCCGGAATAACTGGACTCTGAAAGTTCGGTCTGGATCTTCCTGGGGCAACAAGGCAGAGTTCAAAATAATCTTGAGCAGTGCCGAAAGAAGTTACCTGTAGAACACAATATGTTGTCCTCAGGAAGCCGCTGAGTGCCCATGTGGGGAATTTTAACCCCATGGTACACCCAGAGATCTCCCCTTTTTGTTGTAGGAAGAGCTATTTGCTATCTGCTCGCTTCTCGGAGGTGAAGGTCACTTCTACCTTATTCTCTCCTATTACAATCCAACGCTCACAAACCCTTTCACCATGAGTCACCTCTTTCCTCACACGGCAAAATTCATCACCAACAATTTCCCAGGTCCCCTCAATTCTGCCCTTTTTCCCTTTGGTGGTAACATACTGATCTTTACCCGTAACATCGGGGAGTAATACTAGATCACCTTGATACCCCTCTCCTTCACCCCCAAGTTTTAAGGTTATCCCCGATTCTAACAGCTGCTTTAGTTCAGTACCCGTCATTTGCTTTTCTGACGATGCGGCCATGGCGTCATTAGAGGTCTCATTTTTAGATGCGACACAGCCACTGAGAGGAAATACATATGCCTGACAGGAAAAGACTACCTTCAAAGAGAATGGTTTTTATGATTAGTCAGAAAGTCTTGTCAGTACGATAGTTTTTCTTATCAATTGGGCGTAGGTTGTTTATCCGCAGATTCTTATGGTGCTTATCTGTCTGTTTATTGTTTCGCTTCCCGATTATGCAGCCGTGGTGTGGCGATATTCTGTATAGCCTGCGGAAACAACAGAACCTCCGGTCAGAGTTCATGCAGATGAATTTCTTTTCCATTCTGCAGATTTTTTGCCTCCGACATGATCTGCCTGTGGTGGGTGAAGAGGATTACCTGGTTTTTTGCACCCAGTTCTGCAAGAGCTTTCAGGGTCGCTCGTGAGCGATCGTCATCAAAGTTAATCAGGATGTCATCGACAATAAAGGGCATCGGTTCGCTGTTTTCAAGTCGGGACTCCAGGGTGGCAAGGCGCAGGGCCAGGTAGAGCTGGTCACGGGTCCCATCGCTCATGCCGTCAACACTTATCCAGGTGTTGTCGGGTCTAATACCAACCAGAATAGGATCACCTTTGTCGTCCACGTCGGTTTTGAGTCCTCTGAGAGAGCCCATAGTCAAATCGGCAAAATACCTGGAACCAATCTTCAGCACCGGATCCTGGTGCTCCTCCCTGTAACGTTCAATCTCCTGCTGCAGAATTTTGGACGCTAGTTTTACCCGTGCATATCTCTCCGTCAGCCGTCTTATCCTGGCCAGCTCCTGTTCCATTTTTTCTGCAATATCAGCGCCCCTGGCGTTGCCATCCATGGCGGCAAGTCTGGTCGTCTGTTCCCCGATCACCTGGGAAACAGCATTGATTTCAGGATTTATCCTTTCATCAATATCCCGCTGTAACACATCAAACTGGAGAGGTAAATCATCAATGGCAATCTTCTCTGCCTGTCGAGCAAGCTCTTCAACAGGCATGCCGAGTCCTATTCTGGCAAGGTTTGCATTGGCATCGGAAATTTTTTCCTGCAGCCTTTGATGTTCAGTGAACTGAGCAATTACAGCCGCCACCTCTTCCGGTTTTTCACACCTGGCGATCTGGAGGAGTTCATTCATCTGCTCATTTACACTAAGTACGGTCTTTCGAGCAGTTGAAACCTCAATCTGCAGTCCATCAAAATCTTCGGACAGTTTGTAATAAAGGGTACTGTCTTTCTGCGCCTGATTGAGCATGGCCCGTAACTGCAGGATTGCCTGATCAACTGGCAGGGCCAGTTTATCAGAGGCCACTTTTTTCAGCGTGCTCCTGACGTCATCTGCCAGTTCTGCTGCATCACGGTCGATACCTTCAATGCGCTTTTTGATATCATCGGCCTCTCTTATCTTGTCGAAACAGTTCTGCAAAATCTCGACAAGATCAAGCACCTCATTGACGGATACTTCACTGGTCAGTCCTAAATCGGAAAGAGCCAGATTCCACTGCTCCTTCCATTCGGTGAGAGCTTCCTGATTCGTTGTTAAATCAGTCTGACTCTGGTCAAAGGTCTGCAGCGCTTTTGTCTCCTGCTCTTTTCTTTTTTCATGTGACATGGTCCGGATGGCCATCTGTTCGATAATGGATTCCGCGAAGACCAGGGTCGAACCAAGAGTATCGTCGATCGGTTTTTTCAACTCACCAAGAGTCTCAAGTTGTTGTAATACAGCCTCTCTGAGATCCCGCCGTCGTCTGGTATCCCGAGCGATGGCATATTCCTTTTTGAGAATATCACCCACCCTGTACCGAAGCTTATCTACTTCAGCCAGCCAGCCAGTCATTTCCTTTGGGGACAGTGGGACTATTCCCACAGGTTTCCATATTCTGGACCAGGCAAGGTCAAGGGCTTGCTTATGCTGCTTCAGAGTTTCCTGCCGGGTTTGGTTATCTGCCAGAATTTCTTCTGCTGTTTCCAACCGGGCACGAAGAGTGGCACTGTTCGCCACACGTTCTGCCTCACGTCGCAATCGGTCTCCAATCAAATCCGACAGGGTCACGTGCTCCTCATAGGCTTCCGGCAGAGACTTTTCAGGGTCATAGGCTGCGCTTTCCGTTGTCACGTCTTTATCGTCAAGCCACTGCCACCGCAGGAGTTTCCAGCCCTGATCTCTTTTTTCGCGGCTTAGAGTCAAGTCTTCTTCTGAAGGAATATCACCGGCATATTCTATTTTCTTGATTTCAGCTACTGCCTTATTCAATTCCTCTTTGCCATTTTTCCGTTCTTTTCCCTGCTCGCGGTGTTCCTCCGCAAAATCGCTATACTCTTTTTCAGACCGTTGTACTGTTTCAGTCAATGGCATGGGCAGTTTCATGAATGCGGTAAGATCAACGGAAGAAAACCCAATTCGTTTGAGTTCTGCAAAACAGTCTTTTTTCCCCTGCTGGATCTCATCTTGTTCATGGGTGAGAAATGTATCAATATCACCGGCCTTTTGCGCAAGTTTTACTGCCTGGCGAAGCTCCCGGCAATCAACAATGTCTTCCGGGACAGCCAGTTTTCTAGCTTCTTCAAGATCCTGTCCAGCGGTCCTGATCTTCTTCCGTGTCTGTTTCAACCGCTGATTGATTACTTCATACTCTGTGGTCAGTCTTTGTATAGTTCTTCTTTTCGTCAAAACAGGCCGAAGGATCTCCACCTGGTCTAAGTCCAGATCAGGCCTCACCTGCTTGAGTGAAAGAGCCGCCTCTCTTCGCAGGCTGATTCGCATGCCATTTCTTTCAGGTCTGTCCCTCTGCCCTTTGCGGTACTCCCCCAGTCGCTGATGAAAATCATCCACAGTATCTGCCCGGTTCAGGAGCTCTTTGTTAAAAGATATATCTTTGAGTTTTTTTCTGATCTGTTCCAGTCGGTCGGCGTCTTTTTGAAGTTGGAACCGGGCATCACTCATCTCCTGGCCAACTTTCTGATGTCTTTCGGAAAAATCCGGAGGAAGGAGTGTAACCTCGCCCAGGGCATGCAGTTGAGCCACCCATGCCTTCAAGGACGCCAGTTCAGGAATTGCCTGCTCCATTCGCTGGAGATGCCGCAACTCCTTGTATTTGTCATTCCGCTCATTTTCAAGACGGGTTCTCTCCTCGATCCCCTGTTTTAAACTGTTCTGATGCCCCTTCCATTCCTTGATAGAGAGGTTGGCGGTTTTGGCCTCTTTTTTGAGCTCTTTAAATCTTTTGATGGACTTGTTTATTTCGGGTAATTGGCCTGCTGATTTGAATAGCTCTGATGCCTCTTTTTCGAGCTGCTCAATTACCTCCCGCAGGGATGTTATCCCCGCGCCGGCAGCGAAAAGAGCCTGCCCAACCTCTCCTTTCTGGGCAAGAATCTCTTCACCGCCCCGGATAAGGGACTCATGGTCAATGCCATACAGAGATTCGAAAATTTCCGGTTCCATACCATGGAGAAAAGGCAGCAGTATCTTCGGATCCAGAGGATTCCCCTGTTCATCTATAACGCTGCCGATGCGCTTTTTCCGGCGCTGAAAGTAGATCTCATCACCATTACTGTTCGCGAGACATCCGCCGACCAGCAGTTGATCATAGCTGTGGAGAAAATTATCAGGTGTCTGCTGGGGGAACCCATAAAACAAGGCCTTGAGTGCTCGGAGTGCACTGCTTTTTCCCGCTTCGTTCGGGCCAAAAATAATATGTAGACCGGGTTCCCTGGAATCAAATACTAAAGAGCGTCCGGTAAAAGGCCCAAAGGCTTTCAGGTCGAGGCGTTTTAATTTCATCTGCTTTCTCCATACTGGAGAAGCCTGGAAGTTAACAGCTCTTCGACCTCTGCGCGTAACTCCTTCATTTTTTCGGGAGATATGTCAAGAAAGGGTTCGTCAGCTGTGTGTATCTCGACAGGCAGCTTGCTTTTCAATACGGACAGTTCCGGGACCAGTCTTAAGAGAGTGTCGGTCTCCAGTTTCAGAGTTTTAATAGACCGCAGCAATCCGGCAACAGGTGTATCTTCACCGATAACGCTGCCAGGATGCACTTTTCGATGTGTATGGAACTGTACTCTTTCAAGCCATACATCACCGAGACTGGCTGCGATACCGCGAAATTCCTCTGTCCACTGAGCTGTATGATCGAGGAGTAGGGTATGAACAGGGGTTTCTCCGGTTAGAACCAGACGCAGGGCCAGAGGCTTTCCTTCTGCCAGATCAAGCTCCTGCTCTAATATCTGCCGAACGGCTCCGTAAACACTGTCACTGCTCTCGCATCCAGACAGATCCAGTTGACACAGAGACCAACGCAGGACATCAAGATCACGTTCTTCTACTGCAACTATACGTCCATCTTCTACAGTTATAAGAGCAGCACCTTTAGGGCCGGTTTCCCTTATATGCCTGCCTTGAATACTACCGGAAAAAACTATCCAGGGATCTTCAGAAACAATTTCCCGCTGGTGAACATGGCCCAGAGCCCAGTAGTCATAGCCCTTGGATGTCAGATCATCTAGAGTACATGGGGCGTAATTTTCATGCCCCTCACGTCCGGTGAGAGAGCTGTGCAGCAGTCCGATATTGAAAGAATGGGGATCGGCATGCGGGTAGCAGGATGCCAGGTTTTCAGTTACAGCACGGGAAGGATAGCTCTGACCATGGATGGTAACCCCGAATTCTTCGAGTTTCACTGACTGGGGTTTTCTCGGAGAAAAGAGAGTAACATTCTCAGGCAGGGGCATAGCCCTGGTAATCTGGCTGGCTGCATCGTGATTTCCGGAAACGATAAATACCTTGATCCCGGCCTTGTTCAGCCTACCCATTCGTCCGGCAAAAAAGAGTCCGGTATTGTAGTCTTTCCAGTCACCGTCATACAGGTCTCCGGAAATCACAACAAAATCAATTTTCTCTTCAACAGCCAGGTCGATGAGATTATCAAATGCCCGTCTTGTTGCCCCCCTGATACTGTCAACAGGTGCATCTTCATGAACCTCCAGCCCCCTGAGCGGGCTGTCAAGATGTATGTCTGCAGTGTGGAGAAAGCGAAACATTTTTGTCCTATTGGTAGAATTAGCCCGTATTTCTCATGAACTTTTTGTCGACCTGCGAAAAACTTTGTTGGTGAGAAATCCGGGTTGGTGCTCTCGTGAAACTCCTTTTTCCCACGTCCACCGTACAGCAAAGAGGGGTGTAACTTCAAGGTTTTATGAAAAATGCGGGTTAGTCTTTATCCTAACAGCTGTATTAAAAAGAGGCTCAGCAATGGGAAGTAGGTGATAATGACCAGGGTGATCAGGAGTAAACCAAGAAACGGCAAGGTTGCACGATAGAGTACACCGATCGGTTTTTCAAATCGGTATGAGGCCAGAAAGAGGTTGAGACCCACCGGCGGGGTACAGTAACCGATCTGGAGATTGGTCAGGAAGATGATTCCCAGATGGATGGGGTCAACATTGTAACCAATTGCGATAGGCAGGATGAGCGGTACAATAAGCACCAGGGCAGAAAAAATATCGAGCATGGCTCCAACTATAAGAAGAAAGATGTTTAGAAGGAGCAGAAAGGTATACTTGCTGTCAATATAGGTCTGGATATATTCAAAAAGACGTGTGGGAACTTCCTGGTCGATAAGGTAATTGGTGGATGCCATCGAGGCGGCAAGGATGACAAGAATACCGCCGAAAAGCACCATCGATTTGGACATGATCCCCGGCAGAGCCTTGAGCGGTATGTCCCTGTGGATAAAGATTTCCACGACGAGGACGTAGAACGCGGTAACAGCAGCTGCCTCCCCTGGAACGAAAATACCGCCATAAATACCCCCCAGAAGGATAACAGGCAACGGCAGTTCCCAGATTATATCGCGTAACCCCGTGAAGATTTCCCGGGGAGAATAGCTCTTTTTTTCTATTTTTCGAATCCGTCCTCTGGTTATAGCAAATCCCATAAGGAGTAGGAGCATAAGCATTCCCGGCAGGATTCCGGCCAGAAAGAGATGGTCTATCCTGGTTTCGGCAATGACGCCATAGAGTATCAGGGGGAGGCTGGGAGGAAAGAGCAGGCCGAGGCTGCCGGACGAGGTGATCAGCCCCATGGAAAAACGTTCAGAATACCCGTCTTTTAAGAGTGCAGGTAACAGTAAGCCGCCCAAGGCAAAGATTGTCACCCCGGAGGCACCCGTGAAGGCGGTGAAGAGGGCACAGAGCAGAAGGGTGATTATCGTCAGGCCACCAGGCAGCCAGCCGAGGAAAATACGTGAAAATTGGAGTATACGCTGTGGCGCTTTGCTTTCCGAGAGAAGAATACCTGCAAAGATAAAGAGCGGCAGAGAAACGAGTAGAGGTGTATCAGCCAATCGTGACATTTCGATAATAACCACCGAAATATCAATATCCACTGAGTAGAATGAGAGCAGGGCTAAAGCTGAAATTACAAGAAAAAGAGGGGTTTTCAGCAGTGCCAGAATCAGGGCGAGAACCTTGAGGATGGTCATTGGTCCTGGGCCCCGTTTTGGTGGGAGCGGGGTCGGATTCGGTCGAAGAGCCTTACCGCAAAGCTGATGCCATACCTGATACTCATCAGGCCAAAGGTGATTGGAAAGATGATATTCCATGCCCAGGTTGGAATTGAGAGCAGAACACTGCCACCGAATTCAATTTCGTTCCGGATGAAGAGGTATGCGGCCAGACCCAGGCCTGCGCTGGTAATGGTGCAGAAGAGATCGGTAATGAGGGTTACCCATGGCTGAAAGGGTTTGGGAATGAGGTAGTTTGAGAAATCGAGGGCTATGTGTTTGCTGAGGCCCGTCGCCTTCAGGGCTCCTAAAAGCCCGCACCAGAGTACAAGATAACGTAACAGCGGATCGGCCCACAGCAGTCCCCCGGACAAAACAGATCGTAAAAAGATCTGCACGCAAGCGAGGCAGAGCATGGACGTGAGGAGAAAGCAGAGGAGCAGGTCTTCAGCTCGTGCCAGCTGTTTTAAAAACGGTTGTGAAGAATGGTGGTTTTGGCTCAACTGTCCTTTCCTTCCTGCTCTGGCTGGTCTTTTCGGAATTCTTCGAGAAGTTGAATCGTCTGCTGGTAAATTTCAGGTGAAAAGGCAGTTTTTATCAGATCTTTTACAGAGAGGTCCCGGCTTTCCTTTAATTGCCGCGTCGTATCTGCATCAGTTTTGACAAATTTGACCCCTCTGTCAATCAGAACTTGCCTGGATTCACGATTGCTTATCCGTGTTTTTTCGAGCAGAACAGGAAAATGTTTTGCAGCAGCGACGTGGATCAGTTCTTTGTATTTTTCCGGCAATTTAGCAAATGATTTGCCCTCCAGGAGAAAGACACCATAAGCGTATCCGTAGGCCATGTCAGTAATATATTTCGCTTTTGTAAACCACTGCAGGATGATTGAACCGTAAAGTGAGTTATATACAGTATCGACCAGGCCGCTCTGCAGAGAAGAGAGAACGTCTGGAATGGATAGTTGTACGGGGGTTATGCCGAGGGAGGTGAGCAGGGCCCGTGATACCGGGTCTCCTGAAGGGATCCAGTTCGTTGAATTTTTAAGAGCGGGAATGCTGCTTACTGGTTTTGTAGACATGGCATAGATAAAACCAACCTCTGTAAGTGAGATCAGTTCAAGCTTTTTTTTTCGAAATTTATCGATCAGGTTGGGTAGCAAACCCTGCAGCACATAGTCAACTTCACCATAGGAATCGAAAAGAAACGGCACTGACATCACACGAAAGTCGGGGACAATCTCCCCAATGCCGGTCATGGTGAAGCCACCTCCTTGGAGCTGTCCGACCCGCATCTTTCTGTACATTGCCTGGTCGTCTCCCATGACTCCTCCGGCATAGATCCTGAACCCCACTTCTCCATCGGTTTTATTTTTAACTTCAGCCGCAAATTTATCAAATTGCTGGGCCCAAACCGACCCACTTGGCGCAATACTGCCGATTTTGAAGAGATATTTGGGCTTTGCCTGGGCTTCACTGCCTTGGAGCAGTAATACCAGGAGTGCAGTAACTATCAGGGAAAGTAAACGTTGCATGGTTTCACCAGGGTGATCTGAACACCCCACAAGGGGGTATAAGTACCTTGAAGGTATATCTAACAACCTAATTTCAAAAGATATTCCTCGGTTTCTTGTTTTTACACCCCTCAAGGGGGTACTGAACTGAGTGACAGTGTTTTTGGAGTAAGGTACTAAAAGAAAGAGGTTGTTTCAGCACCATTTATTCAGCAAAGTAATCATCTTTCAACAGACGGTAAGCCCTTTTGACTGCAATACGGTTACTTAAAGCAAATTCCGGCGCACTGTCAATGGGAAAGCGGATAACTTCATCGAGCAGCCGATCGTGGAGTTCTTTATCCATGGTTTGTCTGGCTAATGTCGCTGCATATGCAGTCTGGATTAGAAGAAAATTTCTATTCGAAATGACCAGTGCCTTCTCAAAGTGGCTCCTGCTGAGATCAGGCCTGCCGCCAAGAAGGGCAGGTTTGGCTGCGTGATATCCGCCAAAAAAGAGATGTATTGATCCTGCCTCAAAGGTCTCATCAAGTTCCAGTAACCTGGACATTATTTTCTCGATAATGACAAGATCGGCCATGGCGGCAGGAGCCCCCTCCTGGGTCTGGACCCAGCTGACCCAGCCGAAAGTGCCCCAGAAGACAAAAGGGAGATCATCCTTGTCAAGTTTTGCAAGCTTGCTGTCAAATTCTTCGCCATATTCCTTTTCCATGGGGAGGAACTGGCTGAGAAGCCTTGTACCATAAAGATGTGATTTATCGCTGATTACGGCGATTCTCTCGTCTGATTTTCCACATTCTGACAGCGCAGCTGCATAACCCGTATAGGATTGTGTGCCGGCGCGTAAGAGTTGTCGATTATCAGGTGAAGAGGCGATCATGCTGTCAATCATCAGCAGGTAGGCCGGTGCCCCCTCACATACAAGTTCCAGGTCTGTCTGCTGCCTGAGGTTCCCGACAGCCGGTTCAACAAAGGAGGAGGTAATGTAAGAGGAGCATGAGGTAAGCCCTGGTACAATGGAGAAGAGAAAAACAAATAATCTGAAATAGAGGTGCCGCGTTGACATGTTTATCTCCGGGTGATGCCGTGTCGTCTGGAAGATGAGTTATTAAGTACGTACAGAATTGTAAGCTTTATTTTCGATTTATCAAATTGAGATCATCTTTTAATTCGGATGGAGTTTACTACGGTGATTATCCTCCTGAGTTATGAGAGATGTCACCTTTTCAGGGTTTGACAAATTCTTCTTTGAGTTCACTGAGCATCGAGTGTAGTATATGGCTGCGAGTTTCCATTATGGTTGTGTTACTTACACACACTCTATCATAATTGAGCTTGCTGTTTTAAAATGTTATATCCTCTTACTTGCTAACACCCCACAAGGGGGATAAGTACCTTGAAAATATTTTCAACCACATGATTTTAAAACATATTACTCAGTTTCTTGTTTTCTACACCCCACAAGGGGGTACTGAAAAGAGTGACTGGGTTTCTGGAGTAAGGTACTGATACCGTGAATTACTACTCGCTCTTCAATTTAACTAAAGAACCATTTGCCAATTCACCGGATCCTGATCTGTTTTATTATTCCGCTCAACACCAGGACTGCCTGCAGAAGCTCGAACTGGCTCTGCGGTTACGCAGAGGGTTGAGTGTTGTCATCGGTGCTATCGGTACTGGCAAAAGTACCATGTGCCGGGCACTTCTCCGGTTAATAGACGATGACAGTGGCGCGGTATCTGCCCACCTCATCCTTGACCCTGCCTTCACATCCCCGCTGGAATTTCTTACAACCATTGTCACAACATTCAGTATAGAGGATGACTGCGAGTCAGAATGGCAGATGAAGGAAGCAATCAAGAACTATCTTTTGCATCAGGAAGTTGAGCGCAATATCATACCGGTGCTGATCATTGACGAAGGACAAAAGCTGCCTGACTTCTGTATAGAAATACTCCGTGAATTTCTCAACTTTGAAACCAATCAGAATAAACTGCTGGAAATTGTTATTTTTGCCCAGGAAGAATTTACCGAGACGCTGAAGAACAAACCAAATTTCAGTGACCGTATAACCTCCTTTCATAAACTGGGACCGCTCAGTTTCAAGGAGACCCGGGAGATGATTCGTTACAGAATCCAGCAATGCCGGGAAAATGGTGAACCGGAGCCTGAGCTTTTCCCAGGAATGTCGCTGCTGGCGATCTTTTTTCTTTCAAAGGGATATCCGAGAAAGATTGTCATGCTCTGTTCCAAAATACTCCTCTCAATGCTGGTGAAAGAGAAGGAGAAGGCAAGCTTATCTCTGGTCTGGAACAGCGCCGGGGAGACATCGATTCCCAGGTTCTCTGGTATTCGCAGGGGCGTTTATGGTATAGCCTTACTGGTTTTTCTGATCTCCGGTGTTCTGCTTTTGAGTGACGGTGAAAGCCTTATAAAAAGTGTGAGGGAGAGAGTTCTGCCGTCGAAAGTACCATTGCAGCAAACAAAGAATGTACAGTCAGTTAGCGGGGATTCTTCCTCTACGCATAAAGTTGAAGTGACTGAAGTGAAAAAAAGAAAAGAAGCTGCACTGCCTGCGGTGAGTGCAACTCAGCCACCAGTTACACTGGAGGAAAGAGAAAAGGCGGAATCATTAAACCCTGTTGCAGAAACCGATCAGAAAGACGGTATCGGTAATCCCCCACCGGAAAATCTCGGTCACGTGACGGTGCGAAGCGGGATGTCTATCAGCAGGATGGTTACCCGGGTGTATGGCAAATATACCGACCCCAGTTTTCGCATGGTGGTTAAAGCAAACACCTTTCTAAGTGATCCAGCCAGGTTGAAGGTGGGGACAAA
>CAXMTO010000175.1:0-37576 GCA_964196355.1 uncultured Myxococcota bacterium | reverse complement strand
GCATTGTTCCTGTGTTGGCATAATGTTTTCCTGTTAATAATACGGAGCGGCTTTTAAAATTACCAAAACTAGAGAAAAGGTTGGTGCCAAACTTTGCAGAACACAGCAATCAAGTTAGGGACGGAGTGTATCGTGAAAATGGTCCGCAGGTTGGATATAGGGTTGGAAATGTCGGTAGAAACAAAAAAGGACTTAGAAGAAAGTCTCCTAAGTCCTTGATATATTTGGTAGCGGGGACAGGATTTGAACCTGTGACCTTCGGGTTATGAGCCCGACGAGCTACCAGACTGCTCCACCCCGCGCTGAGATCTGCCACTATACAATCGTTGAAATTATTGTCAACGACTATTTTGTGTAAATTATGTTACTTTGAGGTTAATATTTCGATTTTGTTCAATATTTCTTCAGGAAGGCGTGTCAGTTTTCCCTCTTTTGTGATCGCGGCATGCACTGTGTACCCTTTCACTAATAATTTCGGGCGCTCTGTATTTTTTTCCTGCCTTACAATCCGGTAGGCGAATTTGCATTTGAGCCCGCTTACTTCTGCTACCGTGGTCTCAACAGTGAGGAGATCATCGTAGAATGCGGGTGCCTTGTAGCGTGCCCAGCATTCCGTCACAGGCAGGATGAAACCGAGTTTTTCTATTTCGATGTAAGAGCATACCTGTTCTCTCATCAACTCGGTTCTGCCTATTTCAAAATAACGGAGATAATTAGCGTTGTAGACTACACCTCCGGCATCAGTATCTCCGTAGAGTACTCGCACGGTTGTCTTAAAGATGTATTTAAGCATATTATTAGGGGGAAATGAGATCTATGATCGCTCAAGCAACTTATCGATCAGGTTATGCCCCAGCATATTTGTATTATTGTTTCTGGCGCCGTATTCGATACAGTTCTTTTCGCAAAATAACTGTTTAGAGCCTGGCGTGTGCTCCCTGGAATCATAAAGCAGAGTGGGAACCGGATCAGAAACATGGGTTCGGAGAGCAAGCGGGGTAAAATGGTCCATTGTAACAACAACTCTGAAATCTTCTTTCTGGTCCCGGAGATGCTGGGTAATCGGATGCACAATGCGGGCATCGAAGTCTTCGATTGCCTGGATTTTATCCTGCAACGAACCCTGATGTCCTGCCTCATCCGGTCCCTCCAGATGGACAAAGACAAAGTCCTGATCTGCGAGAGCGCAAGTGGCGGCTTCAGCCTTACCTGCATAATTTGTGTCTATATAGCCGGTAGCTCCGGGTACGTCTATCACAGAGAGGCCGCCAACAACGCCAAGCCCTTTTAAGAGATCAACTGCACTGATCATACTGCCGCTGATCTGAAATCTGTCTGTCAGGAGCGGCACGTTGACCATTGTTCCCTCTCCCCAGAGCCAGAAGTGGGATGCCGGATTTTTACCTTCTTTGATTCGTTGCAGATTCACCGGGTGTTGGGTCAGAACAGCTGCTGATTTTTCCAGAATTTGTCGCCAGCTGGGGACTTTCAGGTAGTTTTGCCAATGTTCCGTGACCTCTTTTCCAATGTAGTCGTGAGGGGGGACGGTTACAATACCTGGGTGTGAACCCTTGAAAATTACAAGATGACGATAACTTACGCCCGGCTTGAAATGGAACTGTTCCGTCGAACATTCCGATTCAAGAGTGGTTATAATCTGATGCGATTCTTCGCTGCTAATATGGCCAGCAGAAAAATCCTGCAGGGTTATGCGATTGCCGCCGTTTTGGTCGAGGGTGACCAGGTTGCAACGGAAAACAATTTCGTCCGGAGCAAGGCTTATACCCATTGCAGCAGCCTCAAGTGGGGCTCTGCCTGTATAGTATAATACGGGGTCATACCCCATGAGTGACATATTCGCCACATCACTGCCCGGTGGGAAACCATCCGGTACCGTATGATTGAGAAAAAACTCCCCTTTACTGCAAAGTTCATCCATGCTTGGGGTGTTTGCAGCCTCAAGTGGGGTTTTACCGCCAAGGTCAGCGATGGGGTAATCCCCCATGCCGTCGCCGACGAGGATAAGATATTTCATATTCGCGCTATTCAGGGATCAGAATTCTGATTTTCACTGTGGGACTGGTGCATACGTCAAGCGCGTCAATTTCCTCAAGCGCGTTTTTAACGTCACCTTCTATTGCTTTGTGAGTCATGAAAACGATAAATACCGGTTCATTTGAATCGTGTTCCTGCTGCCTCATCGATTTTATGGATATGGCATATTTCCCCAAAATAGTGGTAATGAGCGATAGAACTCCCGGTTGGTCAAGGGCGGTTACCCGAAAATAATATGGGCAGACCAATTGATCCATAGGGGTAATGGTTGGTTCTTTTATATGGTCTGGTCGATATGAAAGGGCGGGTACACGATTAATCGAGCTGCAGGCGATATTTCGGCCGATATCCACCACATCTGCCGCTACGGCACTTCCGGTCGGCATCATTCCAGCTCCCTGTCCGTAGAACAGGACATCACCCACGGTATCACCGTTGAACTGAATGCCGTTGAAGGCTCCGTTGATAGTCGCAAGCATATGATTCGACGGTACCATGGTTGGATGAACTCGAGCCTCCACGTGATCACCATGATTACGACTTATGGCCAGCAGTTTGATGCGGTACCCCAGGTTTTTGGCAAAATCGATATCAGTTGGTTCGATACTGCTTATCCCCTCAACGCTGATATCGTCTAAATGCACGTGCACACCAAAAGCTATAGTCATCAGGATAGCAAGTTTATGGGCGGTATCGATGCCCTCTACATCGTATGTCGGATCTGTCTCTGCAAACCCGAGTTTCTGGGCCTCTTTAAGGACTTCCTGGAACGGAGTGCCATGGTCGGTCATCTGGGTCAAAATATAGTTGGCAGTCCCATTCATGATACCTTTGATATTATTTATTTTATTAGCCACCAGCCCTTCTTTTAATGCCTTTATTACCGGGATTCCACCGCCGACACTTGCCTCAAAACCGACCTCGACATCTTTTAAGGCTGCTGCTTTGAAAATTTCGCGACCGTGCACAGAAAGGAGAGCTTTATTGGCTGTAACTACATGTTTGCCATGGTCGATTGCTTTCAGGATAAAAGATTTTGCCGGTTCCATACCCCCGATAAGTTCGACAACTATATCTATAGTCGGGTCGTTGAAGATGTCGTTTGCATCTTTTGTTAAAGTTGCTTCACTGAATTCATCTGGGAGGGTATCGATGGCAATATCAGCCACAGTGGTAAGGGTGAACGTGATGCCAGTTTTTTCTATTAGTCTTCCCTTTTGTGCGAGCAGAGCCCTGGCCAATCCTTTACCCACGGTACCGAATCCGATGAGGCCAATACGTATTTCATTCATGATAGTAATGTGGTGTATAAAGTTGATTTCCACAGTTTCTTGCTATGTCAATCTTTTTTGAAAGCTTCGGATTAGCATAACTGCGAGTTATAGAGATCGTCTGAATTTATTTGCAATGTTTCAGAAAGTAACCGCTTTACGGGGTAAAGTCAAAATCTATGCGGAGATATTTTTATAGCCCCGTACTTTCTTTTAGGCTATAATTACGGCCTCGATTAATGGGGGTGGAAAAAAGTTTTACTTTGCCATCTGTAAATTTAATCTATTACTGGATTATAAAGATAAAGTTGTTTCTAAACCGGTTTTTAAAAGGAGAAAAAATATGGGAAAAAACATCCTGGTTTTTGGACCAAATGGCAGCGGTAAGGGCACTCAGGGTGCAATCCTTCAAAAAAAAGATGACATTCCGCATATTGAGTCTGGCGCGATCTTCAGAGAACATATCGGAGGTGGAACTGAGCTTGGGAAAAAGGCGAAAGAGTATATTGACAAAGGTGATCTGGTTCCAGATGATATCACAATTCCAATGATGATTTCCCGTCTTCAACAGGATGATTGCAAGGAGGGCTGGATTCTTGACGGATTCCCGCGTTCAAAAGATCAGGCGGTCACTTTGGCTGAGACACTCAAAAAAGAAGGGCTCGCCCTTGATTTTGTGATTGAGATTGTACTTGATCGCGAAATTGCCAAAGACCGTATTATGGGGCGTCGGCTCTGTGTAAATGATAACAATCATCCCAATCATATTGCCTTTGATGCAATTAAACCAGTTGAGAAAGATGGTAAATTGGTGTGTCGTGTGTGTGGAGGAGATCTTAACACGCGTGCGGACGACCAGGATGAAGAGGCAATCAACAAACGTCATGGTATTTACTATGATGAAGTTGTGGGCACCATGGCAGCGGTTGCTTATTTCAAAGAAGCCGGTGGGCCTAAAGTAATATCCGTTGATGGCTCTGTTGGCATAGGGGAAGTTACGGATGCGATAATGAGCGGACTTTAATGTTTGCGTAATGAAACCCGAAATCATCTGATTTCCATTTCTTTATTTAAGTAAAGGGCTATCCCCGAATTGAGGGAGAGCCCTTTTTTGCCTATAAGTTGTTGGAAAGAAGATATAAAATGAAATTTGACTGAGTCTATATCGTATTGATTATGGAAGACAAGCCAAAAGCAGCCAGGCCTGGAAAGGTGTATCTGGTGGGCGCGGGTCCCGGAGACCCTGGCCTTATTACCGTACGTGGAAAGAATCTTTTAGAGCGGGCTGAAGTCGCTGTGTATGACTACCTTGCCAGTAAAAAATTATTAAAGCACCTCCCCGCTTCTGCAGAACAGATCTACGTTGGCAAAAAGGGTGGAGTCTGCCATGCCCACACCCAGGATGAAATCAATCAGATGCTGGTTGACCACGCCAAGGCCGGTAAAATGGTTGTTCGGCTCAAAGGCGGAGACCCCTTTATTTTTGGCCGTGGTGGCGAGGAAATTGAGAAGCTGCATGAAGCGGGAGTTGCCTTTGAGATAGTGCCGGGAGTCACCTCTGCTACTGCGGCAGCAACATACGCCGGCATCCCCATAACACACAGAGATTATACTGCCACAGTCGCCTTCGTCACCGGACATGAAGATCCGACCAAAGAAAATTCCAATATCGACTGGTCAAAACTGGCAACGGGAGTCGGAACTCTGGTCGTGTATATGGGAATTAAAAATCTCCCGTTAATTGTCGAGAATCTGATTAAACATGGTCGCGACCCTAAGACCCCCGTTGCCGTCGTTCGCTGGGCCTCCACCCCTGAACAGCGGTCAGTGGTAGGTACACTTGAGACCATTGCCGGGATAGTCACGGACAGCGGAATTAAACCGCCATCTCTTATCATTGTGGGAGAAGTAGTAACCCTTAGAGACACTATTGACTGGTTTGAAAAACGACCACTTTTCGGAAAAAAAATCGTCGTTACCAGAACGCGGGAACAGGCGAGTGAACTGGTTGCCGGTCTTGAGGAATTTGGTGCTGATTGTCTCGAGTACTCCACCATAAATATTAAACCGGTCGATTCCCATGAAGTATTAGATGGAGAGCTTGAAAGGCTGAAGGAATATCACTGGATCCTGTTTACCTCTCTTAACGGGGTGAAGTATTTTTTTGAGCATCTCTACGCGAAAGGTATGGACGCCAGGGATATGAAAGGGCCTGATATTGCAGCGGTTGGTAAGAGTACCGCTGACCTTCTCCTGAGCTATGGTATAAACGCGGACCTCATTCCAAGTACCTTTACTGGGGAGGGACTGGCGGAGAGCCTGCTCGACCAGGGTGTCGAGGGCAGAAATATACTTATCCCGAGAGCACTTAAAGCCCGTGAAATACTTCCTGAGACACTGAGAGGTGCTGGAGCTCAGGTCACCGTTGCGCCAGTCTATCAAAACTGCCCTGAGGATGACCCCCAAGCGAGTCTGCGGCCAGATTTTGAAGAGGGCAGGATTGATATGGTTACATTTACAAGTTCATCAACAGTGAGAAATTTTCTAAGGATGATGAATGCGGAGAATCAGGAAGAACTGGAACGGCTTCTGGACGGAGTTGACATTGCCGCTATTGGTCCCATAACTGCTAAAACTGTTACAGATAATGGGCTGCAGGTAACCGTCCAGCCCGAACAGCATACGATTTCGGAAATGATCTGGTCTATTACACAGTATTATGGTGGTGAAAAAAGCTAGCCCTCCGGGCCAACAGACTTTTCCGCAGCTGCTTCGTTGCCGAGCATTTGCGGTAGCTTACTACAGCTTCATGCCCGGCGCCTCGACCTGCAAAAAACTTTGTTGGTGAGGAATCCGGGCTAGCCAGGAAAAACATGGATGCAGAGACGCTATCAGGCGCTTTCGTTTTTTATCGTGACAGCCCCGGGCAGAATGTCGTCAGCAGACCGGATGTGCAGGAGGAGAAGGAAAAAAGCGACAGGGCAGACGAAGCTCTTGTTTGCACATCGTGCTTAAATACAATCACCCTGAGAGATCATGCTGTACGTATAAACGGCTCTCATACTCACACCTTTTTTAATCCACAAGGCATTGTTTTTGAGCTTGGCTGTTTCCGTGAAGCGTCTGGTTGCCTGGCTTTGGGTGAGGCTACTTCTGAGTTTACCTGGTTTGCTGATTCTGTATGGCGATTTGCTTTGTGCCGAAAATGTGGTACCCACCTCGGCTGGCACTATGAGATGAGAGAGTCCCAATTTTATGGTCTGATACTTGTCCGTCTTCGGGGCTAGCTGGCCTTGATTAAATTAAGAAGATCATCACTTTTCATCCTTGCGCTGACATCGCTGCCTTCCAGCAGGCTGCCGGCCAGGGCCCGTTTTTCCTGATGGAGTCGCACAATTTTTTCTTCAATGGAATTTTTACATACCAGTCTGTAAATAGTCACAGGACGTGTCTGACCAATTCGATGCGCCCGGTCTGATGCCTGATCTTCTACTGCAGGGTTCCACCACGGATCCATATGGATGACGTAGTCTGCTGCCGTGAGATTGAGACCTAATCCGCCCGCTTTTAAACTGATGAGAAAGAGATCGCCCTGGCCGGACTGAAAGGCATCTACCCGTTCTTTCCGTTTTTTCGAGCTGGTTCCGCCGTCAAGATACTGATAATTGATGCCCTGTTCATCAAGGTGTTCCCGAATGATGCGCAGGTGGCCAATAAATTGACTGAAGACCAGTGCTTTATGTCTGCCTCCAATAAGTTCTTCTATGAGCGTGGCAAACACCTTGAGTTTTGTGCTCTCAATGCTGGTGTTGTGATCGAGCAGACGCGGATTGCAGCAGGCCTGGCGCAGTTTCATGATCTCTGTCAGGATCTGCAGATGTCTGCCTTTTTTGTCCCTGTTGCCTTCCAGTTTATCAATAGCGTTCTGACGCAGGGCCTCATAAAAGTGGGCTTCCTCCTGACTCATTTCTACATCCAGGGTAACTTCTGTACGGGATGGC
Organism: uncultured Myxococcota bacterium; assembly: GCA_964196355.1. GTDB lineage: Bacteria > Desulfobacterota > Desulfobulbia > Desulfobulbales > Desulfocapsaceae > Desulfomarina. The sequence continues at coordinate 30,249 of CAXMTO010000175.1, read as the reverse complement.
AGTTCTTCTAATACCTGTGATTTTATCCTTCTTAGAATGAAGGGGCGGATCAGTTTTTTGAGTTTAAGTTTTGCGTCCCTGTCTTGATATCGTTCTATAGGGATGGCAAAACGCTCATTGAAACTGTTCAGGCTGGCCAGCAAGCCCGGGTTGATAAAATGGAACAGGTTCCAGAGTTCACCCAGATGATTTTCAATAGGTGTTCCTGTGGTTATAAGCTTGAATTTAGCATGCAGGGACATTGCCGCCTGGGAACGTTTGGTTGCCGCATTTTTAATTGCCTGGGCCTCGTCCAGAATAACTGTCTGCCACTGTATCGAAGAGAGGAGTTCGCTTTCCTGCTGAAGAAGAGTATACGTTGTTATCAGCATGTCAAACTTGCCAAGATTTTTGATAGTCTTTTTTCTATCTTTTCCTGAAAAGAACTTTATGTTGATGGTAGGCGTGAACCGTGTCACCTCCGATTGCCAGTTTGTAGAGACTGAGGTGGGAGCAACAACAAGAGACGGGCCGTTTGCGGCAAGTTGAAGAACAACAGCCAGGGACTGTACAGTTTTACCAAGGCCCATATCATCAGCGAGACAGCCGCCGACTCCCCAGTGGGCAAGACGAGCCAGCCAGTAATACCCTTCTTTCTGATAATCCCTGAGTTCGGCCCGCAAGGTAGAGGGGATCTCGGGGGTGTAATTCTGTGCCTCACGGATCCTGTCAGTCTGGTTTTTCCACCCGGCATCAGCGTCAGTTATTGCCTGATCGGTGAGTTTTCCAAGTACCATTGATGCAAGCGGATGGATCATAATCTCATCGCTGTCATCATCCTGGTATCCGTCTGAAAAAATATTTATATCTTCCAGGCGTTTTCTGAATTCCTGAGTGAGTGCTATGAATTGGCCCGGTGCTATTTCTACGAACCTCCCCGGTGCCCTCTTTATCTTCTCCAGTAATTCTTTCAGTTCAATGACTTGCCCCTGATCAAGCGTGATGTTTCCGCTCATGGCAAACCAGTTTTGACGGTTTGTTCGTATTTTCAGGTTCAGGTTTTCAAGAGATGCTTTTTGAGTAATGGCAAGCTTCTCACCCTCCGGCCACTCTATTTTTACCTTGTCTCTGATAGACTGCAGTTCAGTCAAGGCCTGGAGACAGTCGTCGGGGTCCTGCAGATGCCATTCTCTGTCATTTTCCTGTTCCATATCGATTGCCAGATCGAGAATGGGGCAGAGCTCTTCAACGTCACGTGCTTTTTCCTCTTCCAGAGCCAGGTTTCTTTTGGTCTGCAGTCTTTTTCCGTTGACCTCGGCCATGATATTCTCTACTCCCTGGCCGGGTTTGAGATAATGTCCTCCTTCGGTGAAAGGTTTGACAAACATTTCCAGCCTAAAGCCGGTGCCGTACGGAATGAGATGAATATAGGTGGTAGAATCGGAATCGACAAAGGTTACATTGCTGGGGCGGTTACCGGCATTGTCTGCTGCAATTGCTGAGTGCACTGTCATAAAAGAGGAAATATTACCGATAGCAGTCAGTACCTGTTCGCTTGCCGACAGGGGCACTGTCATACCGTCTTTCCCGGTTATCTGAGCAATGCGACGATGATTGTCATTGATTGTGATGATCTTTACTCGGGTCGGTGTTTCCCTGTAGTAGCTGATGTTGCTGCTGGATACAGGTTGAGCAAATTGGATATGGAGAAAATCACCCCGTTCTTCCACGAGTAATTCCGGTTCTCCGACGACGAACTCAACGGGGGTGGCATCGGATTCTGAGAGAAAGAGCAGGGGATGGCCTACCATTGCAATGAGAGCTTTATCCATATCGAAGTGGTAGGTGGAACTCTGGGTTTCAACATTATGGACTCTTTTAATGGCGGCACAAACTTTTCGATCCTGAGGAGTCAGATATGTTAACTGGTTCGTCTGGTAGAGCCGGGATAAAGATATTGGCCTTCCCTTGCTCCATTTTTTATTTGGTGCAAGTTTTTGTTCCCTCGGACTGATAGTGATTTTGCTTCCTTCAAAGCCGATTGTCCAGACCAGTCGGATAGATTGCCGGGGCGTGTCATCATCTTTTGAGGTGGCGTAGATAAGTGCCTGGAGGCTGCGTTTCCATGGTTCTTCCGGCTCAAGTATCGACAGAAGTGATATCGAGTTAAAATTTTCACGCAGATCTGAATTGACCGAGAGATAGGCCTCGTTATCATGGAGAATGGTGGAGAGGATTTCACCGATAACGAGGGTGAAAAAATGGTAATTCTCAGCTTGTGCTTTTTCATAAAAAAGTACAAGCTCCGCCTCAATTTCAGGTTTGATGGAGCTGTTCAGCCAATATTGACAGAGACCGGCGAAGACAACAGTCAGAGCATTTTGAGTTGCCGCCTCAGGCAGGACAATTTCGGCCCCCTGCATTCCCTGGGTAATCTGCGAGTTTACCACAGTTGCCAGATAATTGTAGGCATCGTTCTCTGGTGCCCCACTGAACTGTAACAGAGCGATCCCGACCTGGTTGGCGATTGAGGGGTAGTCTTTCTCCTGGCTCGAAATTCTTGTCAGGATATAAAAAAGACCAGTGGGGCCAAAAAAGGAGACATTTTCGCTGTTACTATATTTTTTCAGGAACTGGATATCTTCTTCAAATGAGGCCAATGCTGTTTCATTGTCACCCCTTAGAAAGAGGATTGTTCCGAGAGCTCCAGTTCCCTGGAATGAATCTTTATGAGCTGTTGCCAGCTCCTCTGCATCTGTATATTCTCCCTGGAGGAACAGTTGATTAAAGAGCAGTCTTTTAAATGGCAGCTGTTCATCGACACTTAAGTGGGAAAATTCGTCTTCGCTGCATAAATATGAAAGAATCTCAGGGTAATCTGAAAGTGTCTCCTGACCATACTGCAGTACATTGCTGAGCAGATAAAATTGAAAAGAGGTGGGAAGAGTACGAAACCAGTCGACATCAAAAGGCTGGGTCATTATCTGGACAGTCGGTGGGGGCGTGGACACAAGATCTCTGCATTGATTGTCCAGAAATTCCTGCGCATCGTCGATGAGGCCGAACTGTTGGGTGTAGACACCTATTCGCATTTCCCTCATAGCCCGCCAGCATCTGGTTGTCCATTTGCCATAGTAGTAGGACACGGGTGCTTCGCTCTGTATTACTTTCGCGTAAAGTTTAAAGGTCCCTTCCTCTACAGCAATTTTGCTAAGAATTTCAACTATCTCAGGGGAACACTGCCTCTCCTTTGTAAGAAGCCCGAGTTGCTCAAATTTCGACAAATAGTGGTTAAGATTAGTCACCGTTGGCCGGTTTCCCCTGGGATTTTTTAGCTCAAGCTTCCGCAGGCAGTTCACTATGAGTGTGGAGTGTGCAGGCTCGTACACAATGGATACGAACTGCATGAGGGCCTGTTCAAAGAGGGAAAGCTTTTCGTATTGTTCGAGCGGGGAGAGCGTGGTTTGCATGGTTGTTTTGGGTTTGTAAACAGATAATTTCGAGACTCAATGCACGCATTTAATCTCGAGAGAGGCGAAATAACAACCTGCCACTATATCATTCTCTTTCTCTTAAGAGAACCAAAAAGTGGGGAAGAGTTCTGTAATAAAGGGTGAGCTGCTATAAAACAAAAAAGGGATCAATCGGGGGTATCCTCGATTGATCCCAGAGAGAGGCGAGTCTCTACCTGTTAAAGGCTCTGGTGTCTTGTAATCGTTGCACCTTTTTCTTGATGCATTAACCAGGCGGAGAGCAGCTGCTGTTGTTTAAAACGTAATAATTCGGTTTTAAGTTGCTGGATTTCGTTGGACTCCTCTGGCAATGCAGGTATTTTACTATCGACAAAACCGTAGACATAATAGTCATCGCCCACTTGCCCAGGTTCTTCAGGGTAAGGGGAGGGAGATGACAGAAGGAAGGCCTGGGTGAGCAGTTCGGTCGGGAAAGAACCCTCTTTATCTGATCCTCTTTGGTTGAGATATCCTGATTCCTTTATCTCAAGACTTTGTTCGGTAGCAATAGTTTTCAATTCTTTTCCTGAACGAACATCACTCAGCAATTCTTTTGCTCTTGTTTCTGCCATTTTCTTTGACTCTTGCTTTATGTAATCTGCCCGCAGACGCTCCTTAATATCTTCAAATGTTGAAAAAGCCGGCTCTTTAGTATCTTCTGCGTAAAATATGGCATAACCGGATTGTCCTTTAATCAGTGAACTGAGTTCGCCTTTGTTTAAAGCAAAAATTTTATCTATGAATTCCCGTTCACCCAAGAGAGCTTCCGGGGGATTGGAACGGGAGAAAAAAGCTGTTTCCATAATATTTTCTGCAGGGTTTTCCTTGGCATATTTCTCAAGGCTGCCGGCACCAATTATTCCCTCATAAGCGCTGTTTGCTACCTGGAAGGTAATACTCTCGGCGGCTTTTCTCTGCAGCGTTTTGATAATTGAATCCTGGACCTCTGTGAGTTCTCGAGTGGACTCGGGTTTTATCTCTTCCAACAGAATTATGTGGTAGCCAAAACGGGTTTTGATCACTTCACTTATCTCTCCGGGCTTCATCGCAAAGACAGCCGTGTCAAAAGCTGGAACCATGCTTCCCGGGCCGAAAAAGCCGAGGTCACCGCCGGCGTCTTTACTTGGCCCTTCGGAGTATTTTTTAGCAAGTTCGGCAAAGTTTTCGTCTCCCCTGGCAAATTCCATTATTTCGGTCGCCCTGGCGGATTTTTCACTATGAATCGCTTCCGTCGCATTTTCATCAGCTGTAAAAAGTATATGTCGGGCGTGACGTTGTTCAGCTATTTTGTAGGAGGAGAGATTAGATTGGTAATATTTTTCGACCTCCGCCTGATCGATCTCAATTTTTTCGCCGACAGAGTCATAGGTGAAGGCTAAATATTTGAGTTGGGTCTGAGGCTCAGTCTTATACTGCTCTTTTACTGTTTCTAACCATTCAGCTAAAATTTCATCATTTACCTCAATTTTGTCAGTAAATTCTGACAGCGTGATTTTGAGATAATTGAGGAATATTTCTTTATTCATTTGACTGAAAATATCCTGAATTTCGAAATCAGTGGCAACTGTTGCAAAATTACTAATTTCACGTGAAGCCGTTTCCGCGAGCTTGTCGTACCGCATGGAGGCTTCAAATTTACTCGGGGCAAGACGGTTGGAGGCCAAGACAGTTTTATATTGTTCAATATTGAAGACGCCATTTTCTTGAAACTGCACCATCTCTTTAATTATGGCCTGTATTTCCTCTCCACTGACGATAATGCCCATTCGCCCGGCGCCTTGCCTGAGGAGAGTCGTTTGAATTAATTGGTTTATGACCTGCTGCTTAATGCCAAGTGTCTCTGCGAGGCCTTTTGGTATATTTCCCCCAAATTGATCACTGAAACGTTGGTAAGCTCTATCATAAGCCTGTTGGAATTCTTGAAATGAAATCTCATCATCGTTGACTAAAAGGGCTGCCTCCCGGCTTCCCATCATATTTGTTCCGACTCCCCAGAAAACAAAAACCAGGGCAATGATGACGACGATGATCTGAATAAAAGTGGATTGTGCCTTGTTGCGGAGTAATTGCAGCATGAAAGAACTCTGTTCAGGTTAAGGTTAAGTATGAAAGCGTAAAGAATGACCTGGATGGGTGTTTTGAATACGCATAATATTTCAATACGGTTCGATTTACTCTTTCTTGTGATCCTGTGCAAGCAATTTCCTTTAATACCAGTTTAGCCCGGATTTCTCACCAACAAAGTTTTTCGCAGGTCGAGGCACCGGGCATGTCGCTGTAGTAAGCTACTGCAAATGCTCGGCAACGAAGTAGCTGCGGAAAAATCTGTTGGCCCGAAGGGTGAACTTTTTAAATTGAAACAAAATACAGTCTGGTCTCTGCGTGTTTAATCAACTTCTAATCAGCTCTTGATATTGAGGTTCAAATCAAAAAGTCCATGAGAAATGAGGGCGAGTGCCTTACTCCTGAAAACCAGTCAAAAAAACAAGAAATCTGGAGAGTCCATTGAAATTAGGAACTTAAAGTAATTACCAGATAGCGAACGTAGAGAGACCTTCGAGGCACTTATACCCCACAGGTAAGCGATAGACTCCGAGCGGGTACTGAAAAGAGTGCGAGATTTTTTACCGTTCACCGGTGTTAGATCATAGTCGCCAGAGAGTATTTTGAGGTGAAAAGCAATAATTTCTCGTCACGAATTCAGGGACATGGTAAAAGGGAAGGGGACAGGTGTTGATTTTGACCATTGGCCTGTTGTTTTAAGTAATTAATAATTTTATATTATATCTCATATGTATATAATATAATTGAATATAGCGTAGCATCTTGCGGTTCTCCAAGGAGTGGAAAATGATTCGTCATTCACTTGACAAAACGATTAGCCTATAGTAAAAGGCTCTAGTTGGATATTAACGGAATGATAAAACAGCGTAAGCTATCAAATAAAATTTAGAAGGAGGTTGCGATGCCAACACTCGAACACAATGCGTCAAAATTTGAAGTAGATGAAGATGGTTTCCTGCTCAACGGAGATGATTTCAACGCAGATTGGGTTGATTACGTAAAGAGCGTTGAAGGGATCGGCGAAATGACTGATGAGCATCAGAAAGTTATTGATGCACTTCAAGAGTACTATAAGAAAAACGGTATTGCCCCAATGGTACGTATTCTCTCCAAAACCACCGGTTTTCCTCTAAAGAGAATTTACGAACTGTTCCCCTCAGGACCAGGAAAGGGAGCTTGTAAAATGGCCGGACTTCCTAAACCGACAGGTTGTGTATAAGTAAATACAAGCTGACTGGTTGAGTTGATAAGGGGAAATCGTTCTTTTAAGGACTATTTCCCCTTGTTCGTTTTGGTAGAAATTTCCTCCCCAAAACTCGCATTCATTTTGAGAGTTCTGGCTTCACAGAGGACGACCTGTTCTTCCTGAGATCAGAGAGAAGACCCTCGTCGATACGCTCTATTTTTTCCCGGTACGCCTCCGCAGAAATATTTGCTCCCTTTAATCCTCCCCGCAGATTGATTTCGGTCAGCCAGCACCCTTTATCCCCGGTTAACATGAGATCGATGTGAGCATAGGAAAACCGCCCCCTTGCCATGATTTCCCTACAAAACGAGATCTGTTCTTTAGTAAGAGTAAATGGTATTGCGTGGCCGCCACAGTGCAGGTTCTTCCTGAAATTATAGTTGTTTATTCGTTCATAAGCTTCAAGATAATCGTCGAGAATGATCACTCTGATATCTCGATTGTCGGGTTGAAATGGCTGGATAACGAAGGGAAGGCTGAAAGATCCTCCTGTAACCTGATTGTATATATCTTCGATATTGGAAAAAAGATGGACCCCTAGTCCGGCATTTTTGCGTTCCCGTTTGAGAATCACTTGAGTAAATTTTTGTTTTTGATAGAGGGAAATGGTGTCGAGGAGGGTGTGCGTATCATATATAGCGCAGGTCCCAGGGAGCATATAGTCGCTGAAAAGCCTTGTCTGGAAGGCTTTTGAGCGACTCGCAAGTTGCGCTGTTGCAGAGGGGATGAGTGGTATGCCACGCTCAGCGAGATCTGTCAGCAGATGCTCTTCACCTGACCTCAGCCGTATCCTGGTGCAGACAATAGTAGAAGCCGAGAGCTGGTTATAATAGCGGAAGAGAGTATCATTGTCTCTAATCGTTTCAGGAGGGTCTTTCAAAAGATCATCTCCGGGAGCACTGGTGGACTTTATAAAAATCGGGAAGTGTTTCTATTTTTTGGATTGATTGACTGCCGGTTCATTAGACCCTTTTTTAGTTTGCTCGGTTTTTGCTTCTTTGGTTGCAGCCTTTATTTCACCTTCAATCGCTGCCCCTGGTTCAACAGTCAGGCTCTCAGCTATAAGTTTTCCATGGATGGAACAGTTTTTTCTAGCAGTGAGTATATTTGCCTTAACATTGCCGTCAAGGGAACCATAACAATTTAACGAAGAGACTGAAACATCCCCGGTAACCTTACCAGTTTCACTGAGAATCAGATGTTCGCCCTCAATATTTCCATTAATTATCCCATCAATACGTGCCTTGCCTTTAAAGGAGATTTCCCCTTTGACAGTCATACTCTTATCAATGATGGAGGAGATAGCCTCATTCTCAACTTTCTGCATCTCCTGTTCAACACTTTCTGGTTTTCCAAACATACCCATTTATTTTTTCTCCGGTGAAATTGAATCAGACTCCAGTAACTTGGCAAATTTCATAAACTTGCCGGGATCAACCGGTTTTTTGTTGAGATTGATCTCATAGTGCAGGTGCGGCCCGGTTGAACGGCCGCTATTGCCCACAAGTCCAATGAGTTGACCTCTTTTTACCCGGTCTCCTTTTTTAACTAATAAAGTTTGCATGTGGGCAAAACTGGTCGTGTAACCATTGCCGTGGCTAATGAGAATGTATTTACCATAACCACCGTTTTTGAAAGCCTTTTTAACAGTACCATCGGCAGTTGCGTAAATCTTTTCTCCGCGTTTACCGCGAAGGTCGAGCCCTGTATGGAATCCTTTTTTCTTGTTAACCGGGTCTTTACGTTTTCCAAACCGTGATGTTACTGTCCCCTGAACAGGTCTTCCCAGTGGAATATATTGGATTTTTTTAAGATAAGTGTCGGCTTTGTCTAGAAGATCATCCTGGTTGGTTTCCGCCTGTGGGATAAAAGGTCCTCCACTGTTGCCTGCTACTTCTTTTTTTTTGTTTTCCAGATTAATGCCGATGGTACTCATGATTTTTTCGATGAGTTCGCTGCGCTCGTTGAGTTCACTCACTGCAGTTGAAATTAATAAATCTTTTTCTTCTTTGAAGGCAGCTGCTTGTTTTGCGTTATTGAACTCCAGATTGGCAACCTGTAAATTGAGTCTCAGTTTTTGTGTTTCGTTCGTCCTCTCATGTTCGGCGATAGTTTCTTTGTTTATGTCAAGCTCCTTCTGTAATTCCAGTAGGTTCGAAGATATTGCACGGTTTTCTGTAAAAAGAGAAATTGAGAGGATACTGGTGGTGGCAAGAAAGATGAGGGTGAATATCGACACTGAAAAAATGATGCCAAGTTTTCTAGTGGTGCAGGGAAATCGCACTATTTTCCCTTTATCTCTGGTAATCATAATATGAAGCTGATCGTTCATCGTCGAATCCAAAAATGTTGTGAGTATCAAAACTCGAGAAACAGGAAACAGGTTGAGACCGGGGTCAGTGTTCTCTTGAAGGGAGAGAAGTGGTTTTAGTAAACGGAAAGTAGTATATTCCTGTCCGTGTCCCGGAGTGTCGGATTAAAATTTTCGTAATTTATACTATTTCGATCTAAAATAATCAATAATAAAAGTGGTTCGTTGCCAGCCTTCAGTGACGCTGAACCTCCTGTATCTTCATCTTTTTTGAGTTGCGGGGAGTGGGCTTACAAGGTCAGGACAGTGTCCTGGAACTACTGATCAAATGTGTTATGGTGTGTCATGTCTAATCTTGTCAATTGTCAATCTCTCTCAAAATCGTTTGGATCACAGACGTTGTTTACTGACATCAATCTGGTTATTGAGAAAGGTGATAGAATCGGTGTAATAGGCCCGAACGGTTCAGGTAAATCGACCCTGTTAAAAATTCTTTGCGGTTTTGAAGAGGAGGATAAAGGTCAGGTCCTTCTGCAGAAACATGCGCGTTTGAGCTATCTTTCCCAGGTGGATCAGTTTGATGAGGAGACTGGGGCTGTGGATAATCTGCTGCACTCCCTCCAGGAAGAAAGCCTTGAAGAGAGTGAAAAATTTAATATCGTCCACACTCTGTTAAGTAGAGCTGAGTTTATTGATGACCAGATTCCTGTAAAACTTTTGTCGGGGGGATGGCGGAAGCGCTTGTCGATCTGTCGCTCGCTCCTGCTTTCTCCGGAAGTGCTGGTCATGGATGAACCGACTAATCATCTTGATATCGAGGGGATTCTCTGGTTGGAAAAAATGCTCTCAGGAGGGGTTGCCGGAGTACCGTCCACCTATCTTCTTGTCAGCCATGACAGGCATTTCCTTGAAAACTGTACAAATAGAGTGGTCGAGTTGTCAAATGTCTATCCTGAAGGCTCCTTTCAGGTACAGGGGAACTATTCGAAGTTTTTAAAAGAACGTGAACTGTTTCTGGAGGGGCAGCTGCAAGAAGAGGAGCGACTCTCTAATAAAGTGAGAAGAGAGACAGAGTGGCTTCAGCGCGGGCCAAAGGCAAGAGCGACCAAGGCAAAATATCGGATCGACGAGGCCTATAAAATACAAGATGAACTGGCGGAGGTTAGAGCTCGAAACAGGTCGTCATCGAATGTGCAGATTGATTTTGAGGCAACTGGACGGAAAACAAAAAACCTGCTTGTAGCTGAGGGCATCACGAAATCATACGGGGAGCAGCACCTGTTTGCAAATCTTGATATAACGCTGTCTCCAGGCAGCAGGCTGGGTCTGCTGGGCAGAAATGGGTGCGGCAAGTCGACACTGATGCAGATTCTCGCCGGTGCCGCAGGGGATGGCGATGGGGTGGTCGATTCGGGTCAGATCAGAGTGGCAGATAATGTGAAGCTGGTCAGTTTCGATCAAAAGAGAGAGATAATTGATCCTGCCATTACGCTGCGCCGTGCCCTGGCCCCTGAAGGTGACTCTGTTGTCTATCGAGGCAGGTCATTGCATGTAGTTTCCTGGGCCAAGAAATTTCTGTTCCAGGTCGACCAGCTTGAAACCCCTGTCGGGCAACTTTCTGGTGGAGAAAAGGCGCGTATTCTGATTGCAGACCTGATGCGTCGTCCTGCTGATATTCTGTTGCTGGATGAGCCGACTAATGATTTGGATATTGCCTCTCTTGATGTGCTGGAGGCAAGTTTGCTGGACTTTCCGGGTGCACTCGTCCTCGTAACCCATGACCGTTATCTGCTCGATAGAGTGTGTCACAGAATTCTTGGATTTGGCGGACCGGAAGGTGTAACCTACTATGCGGAATACACGCAGTGGCTAAAGGATTTGGCCCAGCAGAAGAAGGAGAAGGGCAGGTCGAAAAAGATCAGCAGTTTTCCCGATAAGAAAAAGATCTCCAAGCCCCAAAAAAAAGAGCGCCTGTCATATCTTGATCAGCGGGAATATGACCAGATGGAGGGAAAAATCGGTGACCTTGAAGACCGTGTTGCGGAGCTGCAGCGGAAAATGGAACTCCCCGAGATCGTGTCTGACTCAGTTAAACTCGGTGACTGCTGGCAGGAGCTTGAGGAAACTCAGGGTAAAGTGGAGAAGCTCTATGCTCGTTGGGATGAGCTTGAAGCAATGACAAATAATGCATAACCGGGGGGCAGGATATTTCTCTATCATTTCGGTGTACCCTGGTACGTCGAAATGATAGAAAATTTACGCTCTTTACGTATGAGACTTTTTACTTCTCAAAAAAATGATGGATTTCGTCTAATACAAGAAGGACATCCTCACTTGTGATATCAAGATGGGTCACCATTCTTGTGGTTTTCCCTGGAGTGATGAGAATTCCTCTCTCCTTGAGGATAAGAGCGAGTTGCTCTGCTTTATCCTCTTCCAGTGCGAAGAAGGTCATGTTAGTCTGAGCTTCGTTTTGTTGAACGTTAAGATCTTCGATATCACCTAGTCCTTCTGTCAGCATTTGTGCATTTTCATGATCTTCGGCAAGACGTGCAACATTGTTTTCCAGGGCATACAGTCCGGCAGCGGCAACAATACCGGTTTGACGCATACCTCCCCCGACCATTTTTCGCCACTTTCTTGCCTCGGCGATGAATTCGGCTGATCCACATAGAAGTGAACCTACGGGAGCTCCCAGCCCTTTGGAGAGGCAGACTGATAGAGAGTCAAAGCATTGTGTTATTTCTGTTACCTCAATATTCTGCTTGACTACGGCATTAAAGAGCCGGGCACCGTCGAGGTGGAGTTTGAGATTTTTACTTTTGGCGAAGCTACTTGCTTTTTGCAGATAGTCCAGAGGGAGGGCTTTACCGCCTTGAGTGTTCTCCAGACAGAGAAGCCGGGTTCGTGCAAAATGGAAATCATCCGCTTTAATCTTTTCTTCTACTTTCTTCAGATCGAGGGTTGAGTCTTTCTCAAACTCTACAGGTTGAGGCTGGATACTGCCAAGTACTGCGGCACCTCCGCCCTCATATCTGTATGTGTGTGCCAGCTGCCCGACAATATACTCGTCACCTCGCTGGCAGTGAGACATGATTCCTATGAGATTGGCCTGGGTTCCGCTGGTAGCAAAAATGGCATCTTCAAATCCTGTCATTTCGGCAGCCCTTTTCTCAAGACGGTTCACCGTCGGGTCGTCACCATATACGTCATCACCAACCTCCGCACCGGCCATAATTTTTCGCATTTCTTCTGTTGGCCTGGTGACGGTGTCACTTCGCAGATCGATAGTTCTCATGTTCACTTTTCCTTATTGTGGTTGAGGTGAAAAAGTATTAAAATCTCGTCCAGTAAATACCCCGACCGATCTTTTGTACCGGAAAGGGGCTCTGCATACACGAGAAGCCGACCAATGAACCATAGCCTTCCATGGTTTATCGATAGATGAGACATATCTACAAAAGACTCCAAGAAAAACGAAGGAAAAAATGAAGTATTTTAGCCGGGAGCAAAAAGGAATTCTCGCTGATGCTAAATATAATTGGGAATTTCTTACGGAAAAAGAGGTGGTTGCAATTTCGGAGGAGAACGTTGAAATAAGTACCATCAACGAAGGACTCCTTGTTGAATTTCTCACTCTTGCAAATATGCTTTACCGCGGCGGGGCTCCACTGGTAAGTGACGGTCAGTATGATTTTGTTTTTTTAGCGGAACTGAGGCGGAGAAATCCAGAGCATCCATTTTTGCAGGAGGTAGAACCGGAGCCTCTTGAGACCGGGAAAACCGTGAAATTACCGGTCCGTATGTTTTCTACTGAAAAAGCGTATGATTTTGCGACTGTGCAGCGCTGGGCTAAGCGAATAGAGAAGGCGACAGTTGAAAGTGAGGTAGTTTTTGAAGATTTGAACTTTAAAGCGACTCCCAAACTTGATGGCTTTGCCGCCTATGATGATGGGACGAGGTTGTATACAAGGGGAGATGGCAGGAGAGGGACTGATATTACCCGAGCCTTTGACCGTGGACTCCAGGTAGCGGTCGGAGGAGATCGTGGTCTGGGCGCGGGGGAGATAGTTGTAAGCCGCAGCTATTTCAGAGAAAATCTGGCGCAGTATTTTGAGAATTCCAGGAACTTTCAGGCCAGCCTTATTAAGGAGAAAGAGCTTGAACTACCTGCAGCTGAGGCGATAAGATGTGGTGAAGCTGTTTTCTTTCCCTTTGTTCTATTGCCTGACTGGCAGGGTGTGTGGAGTGAGCTTGCAGAGAATTTTGATAATATCATTGATAGGCTCTGGGACCAGGTAGATTACGATATCGATGGAATAGTTCTGGAGATTGTAGACAGGAAGATAAAAGCGGCTATGGGGGCGACGCGTCATCATCATCGATGGCAGATAGCCTTTAAAAAGAATACCGAAACGGCCATAGTAAAGGTGTTTGAGGTAACCCCGCAGACTTCCCGCTCCGGCAGAGTGAACCCGGTGGCAGAAATCGAACCGACTCGATTGAGTGGTGCATTGATTCAAAGGGTCAGTGTCCATCACTATAACATGGTTCGGGAAAAGGGAGTGGGGCCGAACGCAGTTATCAGGTTATCCAGAAGCGGGGAAGTGATTCCCAAGATTGAAGAGGTGATTACTCCGAACCACCCGCAGATTCCTGAAAACTGCCCCAGCTGCGGCTTTAAGTTGATCTGGGATAACGATTTTCTGCTCTGTGTGAATAACATGCGGTGTCCCGCTCAGATTACCCATTCTATCGGGCATTTTTTCAAGACCCTTGGAAATATTGACGGTTTTGGTCCTGCCAATATAAATAAAATGTATCAGCATGATATCAGTACCCTAGCCCAGATATATGCACTTTCAGAAAACGATTTCGTGAAAATGGGATTTGGACCCAAGCAATCGGAAAACATGGTGACACAGTTACGGCGCAGCAGGAGTGAACAGACAGAAGACTGGCGTTTTCTGGCGGCCTTTGGCGTTTATAGAATGGGAATGGGGAATTGTGAAAAACTTCTCTCCATCTATCCACTGGAAAAGGTTTTTGAATTGACCCGGGAAGAAGTTACGGCAATTAAAGGTTTTAAAGAAAAAACGGCTGATGCCGTTGTAGACGGTATGAGGGCGATTTCAGCACTCTTCGGGGAGCTTTATGATCTCGGTTTTAATCTCGCCCAGACCCCTGTTTTAGCAACACAGAAAGAGGTGAAAACAACTTTTTTGACAGGCAAGCTGGTGGTCTTTACCGGAGCAATGGAGCAGGGGAGCCGCGATGCCATGAAAAAACAGGCTAAAAAACTCGGAGCGAAGGTCGGCAGCACGGTTACAGGAAAAACCGACATCCTCGTCATGGGGATGAGAGTGGGCGTTTCAAAAATCAAGAAGGCGGAGGAGTCGGGGGTGCAGGTGATAAGTGAACAGGAGTATCTTCAGCTGATTGAGAGGTGAATTTAGACAGTTACCTCTTTCTGCTGGTCAACATCTCCTGTTCGACATCCAAGGTTTGTTTCAGACATCCATTTATTTGGGAGATGTCAGCAGTTTGCCTTTTTTGGCAATATTTCCGGGGGGGACTTCATCTATAAAGATAAGTACCGTTTCGGGTGGTTTGTTGGCCTCTTTGGCGATGACGTCGGTTACTCCCTGACTGATATTTGCTTTCTGTTCTTCTGTAAGACTCCCTGCAACCCTGATATTTACGTATGGCATGAAGTTAACTCCTTATGGAAATGTGTTTGTCTGATGCTGCGTTAAGAGGCCGTCTGTGGACCCCGAGAGTCAATATACTCTCTTTTATCGAAGCTATAAAGTGGATTTTTTATATTCTATCCCGTGTAATACCTTAATATGTCAATAAAAGATCGCAGGAAGAATAATCGTGGGAAAATTTGTTAAACGAGGCGAGATATGCACATACTAGTCACAGGCGGGGCCGGATACATTGGCAGCCATACCTGTCTTGAGTTACTGAATAATAATTACAAAGTCACTGTTGTTGATGATCTTTCCAACTCCAGCAGGGAGTCGTTGCGCCGTGTCGAGGCGCTCACTGGGAAAACGCTCTCCTTTTACCAGATTAACCTCCTGGATAAATCGGCACTGGAGCGGGTGTTTGTCGAGGTGGACACCCCGTTTGATGCTGTTATTCATTTTGCCGGGAAAAAGGCGGTGGGAGAATCTGTGGAACAGCCCCTGCTCTACTATCATAATAATATCAGCGGAACACTGATTCTCTGTGAGGTGATGTCAGCTTTTGCGGTTAAAAACATCATTTTCAGTTCTTCTGCCACAGTTTATGGCGATCCCAGGACAGTACCTATCACAGAAGAGTTTCCACTGTCCTGTACCAATCCGTACGGAAGAACAAAGCTGATGATAGAGGAAATATTACAGGATATTCATGTCGCAGATAAGGATTGGAATGTCTGCCTCCTGCGTTATTTTAATCCGGTTGGCGCACATAAGAGTGGACGTATCGGAGAAGATCCTGATGGTGTCCCAAATAATCTAGTACCTTATATTTCACAGGTGGCCGTCGGAAAACTACAGCAGCTTCGAGTTTTTGGAAATGATTATCCAACTCCTGACGGTACAGGGGTACGAGATTATATTCACGTAGTTGATCTGGCACAGGGTCATGTGAAAGCACTGGGCAGGCTGTTGCCGTCTCCGGGGGTTGTTATTTATAATCTTGGCACAGGAAAGGGGTACAGCGTACTTCAAATGGTATCAACCTTTGCTGAGGTAAACGACCGGGAGATTCCCTATGAAATAGTCGGGCGTCGTCCGGGGGATATCGCAGCCTGTTATGCTGATCCGACAAAGGCATTGGAGGAGTTGGGGTGGAAAGCACAGTTCGGGTTACGTGAAATGTGCGAGGATACCTGGCGATGGCAGAAACTAAACCCTAAAGGTTATTGAGTAAGCCTGCGGTTCTATAATACTTTCGCAGCTACTGTTTTTTATCACCAGGGCGTATATCTGTTAACGCGTCAGGAACGGGTGTGCTCGTGCGGCAACTGCTGCCGCAACCACAGTCAGTTGCATCTTCAACGTGTTCTAAATTGCTACTGCTTATGTAATTATTTCCTGTGGCACAGGATGTATCTGAGCAGCCACAACCGGAGTTGCCCGAAAACCAGCCACGCATGGTCCGGTACAGCGGTTTGATTGAGAGCGTGGTCAAGAGCAGGGTGGCTGTCAGTATCACGACTCTGGGTATAACCTCTACTGCCTGGCCTGCAATCGCCACTGCTGATACACCAAGAGACAGATAGATAGCATCAAGCAGCAGGCCGCAGAGCACGCTGATTAGTGCAATACTGAGCAGGTATAAGCCGCTTGCTCTCTTACCGAGCAATCCGATCAGCACGGACAGGGAAGTTATGTTCGTTGCCGGTCCGACAAGGAGAAAGACCAAAGCAGTACCGGGGCTCACACCCTTCATAATCAAGGCTGCGGCAATGGGTGTCGAGGCGGTCGCACATATATAAAGAGGAATGCCGAACACAAGCATAAGGAGCATGGAAGATATTCCGCCTCCCAGATAGTGAGAGATCAAGTCATCTGGAACCAGTACGGTAATGACTCCGGCAAGCAGAATGCCAACAAAGAACCAACCGACGAGTTCACTCCAGAGTTCACCGCCGGCGTAGCCCACTCCAGTCTTACATTTATCGAAAAAACTGTGGTGTTTGGTGTGTTTCTCCGGTGGACAGTTCTTCCCATCACAGCAGTTATCAATGGGACAGCTCAGATCTGCCTCTATCCGGGTCTGTCTGTCTGGAGGGTTGAAAAAATTTTCTGCAAGGCCAGCCGAAAAGGCAGAGACAAAAGCTGAGACAGGTCTGGCAATGGTCATCAGCGGATCAAGTAAGGCCCAGGTGATTGAGATGGAGTCTACACCGGATTCTGGCGTAGATATGAGAAACGCAGTGGTGGCGCCGTTATTTGCTCCCTGTTTTTTGAGTGATGCCGCCGCGGGTAGTACTCCGCATGAGCAGAGCGGGATGGGAATACCGAGAAGGGCGGCTTTAAATACAGAGCGGTAGCGTCCGGAACCAAGATGTGCCGCCACATACGCCGGCGACAGAAATACTTTGAGCAGACCGCCAACCAGCAGGCCGAACAAAATATAGAGAGATGCCTGGTTGAGAATTTCCCAGGAAGCCTGCAGGACGCTGGTGAGAAAGGTTAGCATACTTTTGCCTGAATGGTTTGTGCTGGATTGTTAGTGTATGTGGATTAAGAAGAGAGGTTTCCCTTGATTCGTTCCAGGGCAAGCTGTATCAACTTGTATCCATGGTTATCACTGATTCGGTAATACATCACTGGACCCTCCCGGCGACTGGTTACCATACTCAGCTGTCTTAACTGCCTCAGCTGGTGACTTACCGCAGATTCGCTCACTCCGAGGAACAGGGCCAAATCGCAAACACACATCTCTTCGCGATCCAGGGCCCAGAGAATCCGTAACCGGTTTGGATCTCCCAAGGCTTTAAACAGGGCTGCTATCTGCTCATTGTCCTTCGCCGTCAAGGATTGTGCATGGGCGACATCCACCCGTTTCTGGTGGATGCAACGACAATCACATCTTTCGCTCTGTATATCAATTTGAGAAGGTTTTGCCATAGTCAGTAGTCGTATCATATGAGCATCTGTTCATATGATAAAACATGGGTATTTATTGTCAAGATGTTTCGACGTATGATTACTCTGGAATGAACAGCTTTTGATGAGAGAGGCCCGCCTGCATTTCGCACTGTATAGGTTCAGGGACGGACAACTCGAACATACCCCTTTTTCTTGACGATGAAGTCATATCCGCCCCCACATTGATCATTTGGTTCCAGTTTCCCGGGTTGTGTGCCTTTCTTCTCATCGTCGGTCCAATAACTGCTGTCGAGTCGAACCAGGTCACAATCACCGTTTCGTTGAAAATCAAATATATTCTTTAAGCCTTTGCGTTCATCAGTGGTTGGCAGGCGCCAGTCAGAGTAGTCGGCGAGAACAAGATCTTCGGCATATTCAACGGCGTCTTTCGGAGATGTGAATGATTTGCTTTTCCCCATCTGCCACATAAGACCTGTTTTTGCATCACGGCACATGCTATTCTCGAGCTTTTCAAGCTGCAGGTCTGCTGCAGTAGTCAAGAAAGGGAAGGATACGATAAAAATACTAAATATACAAAAGGTTATGGTGATCAGTTGGCTTTTCATAGTGTTGTTATTCCCTGGGGTTTTTATATTATAAATATAGGCTTGAATTTGGAGTCATCCACTGGTATTTATTTCTTAGGCTAAATGTATAAGCACTGTTTGTACAAATTGACCAAAAAAAAATCTGATCCACGGACAGATACAACTGGTTGTGTAGGTAAACTAAATGCCAAGCAGGAACCCGGCAACCCATCAAGGGCGTAAAGAAAAGCTGCTGAAAGAGATACATACTATCGTAGATCGTCCTGTACGGTTAATGGTTGTCTGCAGCACACAGAACCGGGCTATACTTCGATACGGGCTTCTGGATCAGTTACCCGGCTATTTAGAACTTGTCGCAGGGCCCGGATGCAGCGTGTGTGTGATGCCTGCGGGCCATATAGATGCTTTTGTCAAGGTGGCAGTCCAGCCCGATGTTATTACGGCAGTATGTGACGATTTACTCATAGCTCCGGGCAGCACAGAGTCCCTAGAGTCCGTAATGAAAAGAGGAGTCAATATTGAATTAATAACGTCTCCCATGGAAGCGCTTGAAATTGCCTGTCAGGAACCAGACAAGACTGTAGTCTATCCGGCTGTGGGTTTTGAAGCAACGGCACCGAGTGTGGCTGAAGCGATTCTTGAAGCAGCTCGACGCGGTCTGGAAAACTTCTGTGTAATTCCCTCCATCAGGCTGTTACCTCCGACCATTGACGTGCTTATGCATGATCCTGATCTCAGTGTTCAGGGATTACTCTGCTCGGACCATATTAACAGTATTTCCGACGCCGATGCCTACACAGCCTTAGCCAGAAAGCATAAAATATCCTGTTATATCGGTGGATTTGAGATTGAAGATATCCTGGAGGGTATTATCTATCTGGTCAGGCAGGTACAAAATTGTGAATACGCTCTTGATGACACTGCTGCCTTCACTTATTCCTCCGAAGAAAAAAAGAGAGCGCGGATAATGGTTTCAGAAGTGTTTTTTGCTGTGGATACTCTCTGGCGGGGACTGGGGAACATTGAACAGAGTGGCTTTGTAATTCGTGATGAACTTTCCCTTTATGATGCAACCAAGAGATTTAACATCCGATTTTCCGAGGGTCAGGAACAACGTCTGTGTCAATGCAACGACATCATCTCCGGTCGGGGGCTTCCTCCCGACTGCCCAGCCTTCGGTTTGGCCTGTACTCCTCAGAACCCCATTGGACCCTGCATGATTACAAAAGAGGGGATTTGTAACTCATATCTGAAGTATAACGTTGGTTCGCCTTTATTTCTCTGAGAAAAATTTGGTATCTTTTAACCTCCCCTCAGGGGGCACAGAGCCGGGTCTTGAGCTTTTGATCTATGCTGCTGTCACCTGCTGCATCTGACACTGCAGCACGAATTCGTTCCATAGCCAGGGGCTGTTTTGAATCTCGGTTCCGATTGTTCTCTCTCCCTCGTTCTCGATCTCCCAACATTGTTTCAATAATAATTTAAAGTATCTGTTTCCCCCTTCCACCATTACGGAGAGGAGTTCTGTCTTGCTGTTAACTGTTTTGGGCAGTTTTGAAATAGACATGCCGGACAGGGATATATTCTCGATTACACCGGTGTAATATGACTTACCATCTGAAATGTCACCGGAAAGACCCTGAACAGGAACACGCGGATGTATTCTCACGTTCATAATGCAACTCCAATGGGCAATTGAATTAGATTTTTACGAACTCCTGTAAATGTACCCACTTTTTTATTTCTTGTCTACTGCGGGGTTTTTTGAAAAAGATCAAACAATAAAATTGAATCAATGAGGAAAGAAAAAGTATGAGAGTGAGGTGAAAAGGAACAGTAGTCCACTGATGTCGAACAGGTTGCCAAGAGAGCAGGGGTTTCGAGTGCGGTGGTACCTGGGGTTTTTGCTGGCTTTGACAGTTTCTCGGGTTATGAGTTTTTGCTTAGGATGATTGAGGAACTCGCCGATACCAAAAGTGGCAAAGCCTGCTGAGAGAATAAGGATGGCTTTGAAACGATGTTCAGGTAAAGGGAATATGAGGGCTGTAACAAATATGATTATGGCGGATACAATAGCAGCATATGCAGAGATGAGAAGAGGCTGGATCTGAGGGTGTGGCTCCGGTGTAATCATCAGTAGTCCCAAGGCTATGGTGTTTTACAAATAACCTCACTCATTCTATCAGTTCTTTGCTGAAAAGGCCAAGATGATCTGAAGAAACACCCCCTGCAGCTGCGGAATCAGTAATTTCGGAGATATCTTTTAGGGCGTTTTCTCAAGAAAAAAATGGCCAGTAAGCTAAAGAGCAGCAGGCCGGCACCTAATCCCCAAAAAAACATTCCCCAGCCACCACTTGAAGATCCTGCGGGCACAGCTTTTTCTTCGAGAGGTTGAACTTCCAGAGACTCTGGAGAGGTAGATTGCACCTTTTTTTCCGGGATCGTTTTACTACCACTTGATATCTTTTCATTCACCGGTTTCGGAGGTACCAGAGCAAAGCCTTTTGCCAGGAGTTCTGTTGCCTTGATGTCTCTGACTTTTCGGTCCTTACTGCCCATGACAATGGCAATAATGCGGACTCCCCTCTTTTTCGCAGTAGCGACTATGGAAAAACCGGCAGCTTTAAAATATCCTGTCTTGAAGCCGTCGCAGCCATCTACTTTGGCCAGGAGATGGTTGTGGGTGCGCATGATGAACTTACCATCTCTAAAATTACGTTCTCTTGTACTTGTGTACTTGAATACATCCGGTTTGTTCGCCAGCTCACGGGCAAGTAGAGAGAGATCACGGGCAGTGGTCTCATCAGGCTTCTGCCCGTCGGAAGGAGGCAGGCCGTGCACAGAATAAAAATGACTGTTCTTCATCCCCAACTCCTCTGCCCTCGCGTTCATAAGGGAGACGAACCCTGCCTTTGACCCGGCCACCCTGGTAGCCAGGGCAACTGCTGCATCATTTGCTGATTGCACTGTCAATGCATATAAGAGGTCTTCGACTGAAAATTGCTCCTTTGGGTCAAGATATACCTGAGATCCGCCCATCTGTGCCGCTTCTTTGGTCACCTGGACCATATCGTCCAATCGTAGCGTTCCCCGCTCAATATGCTCAAGTATGATGAGCAGACTCATCAGCTTTAAAACAGAGGCCGGATATACCACAGCCTCGCTGTTATCGTCGAACAGGATTTTGCCGGTATCCGCATCTATGACCAGGGCCGACATATATGGTTCTCCGGCAATGGTGTCCAGTTTGGTTCGAGCAGCCCACGCCGCCTGGCTGATAATAAGAAGGCAGGTTAACAGTAAGGGGAAAATACGGTTCATAATAGTCCTGTGAAAATTAATTTGAAAAGATGTTCTACGGTTTCTTTTTCTTTATTACAGAAGTTCAGGAGTAAGGTACTAGCACCCCACAAGGGGGTATAAGTACCATGGTGATATATCTAACAACATAATTTCAAGAGACATTCCTCGTTTTTTTTAATTTACAGAAGTTCTGGAGTAAGGTACTAAAAAGGATTCTTCATATTTCCTGTTGAATCCAACTCCAGATCCTTCCAGTCACTCACCATTTTCAAGGCGGTACTTTTTTCGATTTCTGTCGTGTATGCATGAGAAACTGAAATCCTCCGTACATCCTGGGTATTCCTGATATGGATTATTCGAGTGTCAGCAGGAGCAGTATCACCAATTGTCCGGAAGCAGGCATCAAGTACTTCCTTATCCGTGTCAAAATGAATGGGTATAGCACCCTTTTCAGGACTTATGCCTGTTATAACATTTGTCCATGTCTTCTTTTTGTCCATTTTCTCAACCAGCCGTGTTGTTGTAAAATCGGCCAGCCCTATCCCTGTGGCGTTTCCTTCTGTTTTTTCCGTCAAATCCCGGACAAATACACGCTTTACCCTGGGACGTGTGGTGAAATCTCCCAGCAGGTCATGATTTCGGCCGGTAACGTTCGTATCCATGCCCGTACCGGAAATATCTTTACCAATCTGGTCAACAATCAAAACATCAATCTCGTCAAACGGCAGCTTCGCCATACGCTGTTTGGCTGTCTTCAAGAGCACCTTTTCATCTTCAAGAATATTCTCTGGTTTGATGCCCTGGATTACGCAGGTTTGATGAAGGGCATTTTCCACGATGGCAAGACCGAAAAGTATGGGGCACTTCTTCATCACCTCAAGTCCCACGTTTTCAACAATCTTTTGAAAAGATAAGCGAACTGCTGCCCTGTGGTAGTAGGATGCTCCCTTTTGCTTGCCCATCCCGATAGCCATCATCTTCATCAGACCACTTTCGACTGGGCCCTCAAATTTTGTGTGAGCCTTGATACGGTTGACAATAACTATATGGTCGGCATCCATGGCGTTTCTGTCAACGTAAATGGGATAATCAAGAGCAGCCTTCCCCAGGTAGGCAGGTTCCATATCGCTCTTTATGGGACAGCCGATGGTTTCTTCGGTAATCCCCAGATTGGCGAGGATCCTTATCTGTCCGTCCGCTGTAGCACCGCCGTGACTCCCCATTGCAGGAAAAATAAACGGTTCACCTCCAATTTTTTTAAGTTCATCTACTATCGCTCTAGTAATGATATCAATGTGCGCTATTCCCCGACTGCCGCCGGTTATAGCTATAGAATCACCCGGTTTTACCCTGCCCTGAAGGTTTAAGCCGAGCATCTCCTGCGCGACAGTTGCTGTGATATCATCGATCCTTTGAGGGTCGAACTCCTGCTCTACCAATGCCATTTGGGGAAGTTCCACGTTGTTACTCCTTGCTTTAGTTGAGAAACATAAGAGATATAAAAATACCGCAAAAGATGCGGCTATATTTTTTCAAACCATGCAGTACGATAAAGGAAAATTAGGGGTAATTCATGAACCCAGTCACGGGGAAGGAGAATGACTCTTTATTATCCCTCTTGTTCATCTAAAACAGTTCGTATAGCTGTGACAAGTTCATGTCTTTTGGTCGGTTTAACCACAAATTTTTTGATGCCCGCAGCCAGGGCTTCTTCTTTAGAGATTATCGAACTGAAGCCGGTACAGAGGATAATCGGGATGGCCGGATTTATCTTCAATATGGCTCGGGCAAGTTCCGATCCACGGAGACCAGGCATGGTCTGATCAGTGACAATTAAGTCAAATTTATCCGGGTCTGATTGAAACTTTTTTAAGGCGTCAGTACTGTTTGATATTCCCGTCACTTGAAATCCTGCCATTTCAAGCTGCTTTTGCTCTAATTTTACCAATAGAGGCTCGTCATCGACCAGCAGAATTCGCTCAGTGCCTGTGGGTACATCTTTTTCTATTATTTTTTTAGGAAGGGGGATGTCATCGTTTAAGACTGGAAAATAGACTCGAAATATGGACCCCTGCCCCGGTGTACTCTCGACCTCAATAAACCCTTTACTATCCTGAACGATGCCATGGATAACTGCGAGCCCAAGCCCGGTGCCCTTATCAACATCCTTGGTCGTGAAGAAGGGATCGAAGATGCGTTGCATTGTTTCTTTGTCCATGCCACGGCCGGTGTCCGCAACAGTGAGGACAATGAAGGCGCCAGGAGAAATAGTGTTGCCAGCTATCTCTTTTTCCATAATTTCTTGGCGCCGCAGGGTGACAGTCAAGTTCCCTTTCTCGTTTTCCATGGCCTGGAATGCATTCGTGCAAAGGTTTACTATAATCTGATGGATATTGGTCGGATCGGACTCAATCGATCCGCAGTTCTTATCGATTTCTGTGTTGATAGTAACAGAGGATGGTATGGATGCTCTGAGCATCTTCAAAGCCTCATTGGTCACTAAATGAGGTTGCATGGGCTGGAGTTGAGTCTCAGTCTTGCGACTGAAGGTAAGGATCTGCTGTACTAATTCCTCTGCTCTTGCTGAGGCTTTCAAGATTTGAGTAATTTCGTCGCGGGCATCAATACCAGATTCGAAGTTCACACTTGCCAGCTCAGAATACCCGACAATGACTCCAAGTATATTGTTGAAATCATGTGCAATCCCTCCTGCGAGGGTGCCGATGGATTCTAATTTCTGCGCCTGCTGGAGTTGTTTTTCAAGTTTTAACTTTGCTGTTATGTCGGTAATAATCACCATGGTTGAGACAATCTTGCCGGTAGCATTCCTCATGGGATAACACTGCATTTCCCAGGACGCCATATCGCCCTTTTTATCCAGGTGGTGTTTGACTACAGTTTGTCTTTTGCCGCTGGTCAGCGCTTGTTTGACCGGGCATTCTTCATCTGATTCAAAACAAGGCTCGCCTTTCTGATATAAAGTCGAGAAGCATTTATCACCGATGAGTGTATCAAGGGGCTGGTCGGTCAGCTCATAGTAGGCTTTGTTGGCTGTTATAATTCGATGGTCGGGGCCAATAACTACCAGGCTCTGCCCCATGGCACTCAGGATGTCCTGGGAAAATTCCTGTGATTGCTTTCTTTCAGTTATCTCATCCTGCAGGCTCCTGTTGGCATCCAGGAGTTCTGCAGTACGCTCCGCCACCTGCTCTTCCAGGTAAAGTTGGTGTTGATGTAATTTTTCTTCAGTTTTGCGGCGTTCCGTGATGTCACGAATAATGCCCACTGTCCCCAAAAATTTGCGTTCTTTTGTTTGTTGGTAGCTAGCATAGAGCCCGGAACTGTTGATCTCGACATAGACTAGATCCTTGGTTGGTGGGTCAGTCTGGTCAATATTGGACCTGCTGCTTTTTAGCAGGAGACGAATTTCGAGTTCGGAAGTCATCCTGACCCCGGTTCGCCTCTCGTCAAAAAGCTTTGGCGCTCCCTTATGTCCGGTTTTTTGGCCTGTAAAGTTGGGTAGTACTTTCGAAGAACTGACCCGGACAGCATCTTTGGGCAAAATAAGGATGCTGAAATGTTTGCCGAGAAGTTCCTCCGGCTCATAGCCGAGGCTCCTTACAACATGATTGAGATAAACAAATCTGCCCTCCGGATCAATCTTGTAGATAATTTCGGGGATGTTTTGGATTATGAATTCATAATTTTCTTTGGCAAGCGTAAGGGTATGAACTTTATTTCCAACTTTTTTTTCCAAACTACTGGAATGCTCCTCCAGTTGGTCTTTGGCAGCGCGTAACTCCTTATATTGCCTGACTCTGTCTTCATAGAGGGTGGCCAGGACATTTGCGATGGCTGTGCTGTTGTCACTAGTACTCATAGACAGGATGACCTCCAGAAGAAGCTTTCTGGAGTTAGTCAGGTCACTATTTGTCAGTTCCACTCGAAGCGATTCCAAGCCTAAAAAATGCATGTTTATAATCTCCGCTATGGAGAGTTTTCGTGCTGAACATCTTTTACCGAATGCATGCGTATCAGATAAGTGCTCTTTATCTGGATTCTGCATGTAGGTACTGAGAATTGTGGTGTATTCCTGATAAAGAGCTTCCATTATTCTGCTTTTGCCAAAGATTATGGTTGTGTTGGTCAAGTCGAGCCTAACTGCATGCGATCGTGACAGAATAGCTGATAAAAGAAAATCACATGTCGACATATTACACTCGATAGTCAGGGAATTCAAAGAAGAATTTTCATAATTCAGAAAAGATGAGGTACGTCTGGTTTGTCGAAAGCGGGACAAATCTAAGAAATGTTGTTTAAGAAACTACTTAATAACCGCCTTGACTATAAAGAAGAGTTTAAGGTAGAATGCAGATGTCGATGTTATAACTTTATTTCGGATACTCTTAAAACGAGACTGCTAAAAGAAGTCGAAAGATATGATTAAAAAAATAGGTGTTGATGAACTCAGGGTAGGCATGTTTATTCACGATTTCAGTCGTGAAATAACAGGTAAAAAAGACTCTATCAAACAGCTCCTTGTAAAAAACACAAAGACTATCGAAAGTTTAAAGACTTGGGGGATTCATGAGGTATATATTGACACCGCAAAGGGACGTAAAGTTACACGTGCCAAGACAGTTCAGCAAGTGCAGAATTTAATTGATAATGAACTTCATAAATTGGCTAAGGAGAAACCTGTTGTGGTTCCAAAGGTTTCTTTGAAAGAAGAAGTTCAACTGGCGAAGACTATCAAAAGTGCAGCTGTGAATGTCATGCAGCGTTCCATGCAGATAGCTAAGGATGATATAGCTATTGAGATTAATGATGCGTATACGATAGTCCAGGAGATGGAGCAATCAGTTGCCCGTAACCAAGATGCACTCATCCTGCTGACACGAATCAAAGATAAGGACGAATACACACTCATGCACTCCATCAGTGTCGGCACTCTGGTGTTAGCTTTTTGCAAATACTGTCGCATTCCTTATGAAATGACAATGAATCTCGCCGTAGGCGCTCTGTTTCATGACCTCGGCAAAACGAGAATCCCGTATAGTATTCTTAATAAACCAGGAAAACTTTCCGAGGCAGAATTTAATATAATGAAGAAACATCCTGGATATTCAGCAAAAATTCTGCGAAATTCGTCAGGATTACCGCTTGAGGCTTATGATATTGCACTGCATCATCATGAACGCTACGATGGTAAAGGGTACCCACACGGTCTTCAGGGGGACGAAATCCCATTTGGTTCCCAGATTGCTGCAATTTGCGATGTCTATGACGCTATTACCTCTAATCGATGTTATAGAGACGGTATTGATAGCAGTGAAGGCCTCAGACAAATCTACGAGTGGAGTGGTCTCCACTTCAGTAAGGATCTGGGCCATAAATTTATCCGGTGCATAGGTGTTTACCCTATTGGTACATATGTCAGACTGGAGAACAATCTTATAGGAGTCGTTGTCGAGTCAACGGAGAATATCCTGCAACCCGTTGTACGTGTGTTTTACAACGATCAAAAAAAGGTTGCTGTAGCTGAAAAGGAACTAAATTTGTCTGAATTAGGAGTGAATATTGTGAGCTATGAATCTGCTGAGAAATGGAAAGATTATAACCTGTTTATAATTGAAGATAGTCTTGAACAAACTGCCCCCTCTAATTAATGCCCTCCTATTGGTTCCTGGCCCCATCCATGATACTGATCAAGTTACTGAAAAGTTCTTCAAAATCATGAAAACTTTTTTTCAGAATCACTTTTAAATATTTTAAATCCCTGTCGCTGACAACAAGGTTGGCGCTACAGGAAAGGGCTTCGAGATCATAGAGTGTGTGGAAATCGGGGCCAGTGAGCAGATAAAAGATATATCTCCTCTTCTTCATGGGAAGCTTCTTCAGGTAATTGTAAAAAATAGAATCAGACAGAGTGGCTGCTTCAAAATCAGTGTGTTGTATGATTACTGCAATATTGCTGAATTGTAATCTCTCAATGGCCTTGAGTGGTGCGTCAGTAAATTCGGCCTGATAACCTAACTCTTCTAACACCTTTGAAACAAAGGCCTTTCTCTTTTGGCTGGTCATGAGAATAAGGGCCGTAGGAACATCTATGACTGTATTACTATCGTCGTGCTGACCTGTTTTCAGCCAGCTGATGTCAGGGGCAGGAGGTGGATCGAAGGGTGACTCTTTTGTTTTTCGCTGCGGAGTCCTGGAGATACCACCCAGAACATCAGGAAACAAAGAAAAAGCGTCCTCGCGCTCATTTGGTGTTTTCTTTCTCAAGTCTGTACCATTCGTTTTTCTTATTGCAACGAAACGACAGTCAGTATTGCCCCAGATGACTATCTTGGCGATCTTGCCTCATCCCAGATTATATAGCAATAGTATCCAGTCAACAGGTTGGATGTCAACTTCTTTTCGCTAACACTTTTTTGCTAGCCTATGAAAGCTCTGTGCTGAAATCAGTTTCCCGCAAATCCCCAAACTGCAATGATGTTCTGTTATATTTACCCTGTGTAGGTGCTGGCACCGCCGTGGGCGGTAGACCATTGTATCGGATCATTGAGGAAGCTTTCCACTTCACCTATGGTTTTGGTGTCAAAGTAGTTTACCTGCTTGCAGACATTCAGTACGTCCCACCACGTGGCCAGCTGCAGCATCTTGAGGTTATTATCTTGTAATAATTTCTCAGTCTCCGGGAAAATGCTGTAATGAAAAATAACGAAGGTATGTGAAACATTGAGGCCTGCGTCCCGCAGTGCATTACAGAAATTGATCTTGCTTCTGCCGTCGGTGGTTAAATCTTCAACCAGCAGAATTTTCGTCCCTTTGATAAAATCACCTTCAATTTGCGCAGCCGGGCCAAATCCTTTTGCTTTTTTGCGGACATACTGCATCGGCAGCATCAGCTTGTCTGCTAACCAGGCCGCATAGGCAATTCCAGCTGTCTCACCTCCGGCAATTGCCTCAATGGATTCAAACCCGACTTCTCTCAGTACCGTGGAGGCAGAAAAATCAGTGATTATCTGCCGAATGCGCGGATATGAGATGAGTTTACGACAATCGATATATACGGGACTTGCCCAGCCGGATGTTAATCGAAACGGTTCATCAGAACGAAAACACACCGCTTCAATCTCAAGCAGCATTTTGGCTGTTAACTCAGCGATGACTTCCTTTGATGGAAAACTCAGGTTCATAGCGGCTCCTTCAGTGTATGATACAGTAACTCAGTACCTATTAAAAAATCATCCAGTTCCATGGTCTCTTCCGGGTTGTGAGATCCTTTATCATTTCGCACAAAAATCATTGCGGTAGGAATCCCGAAGTTGGCAAATACTGCCGCATCATGCCCCGCACCACTCGGTATGGTTTCTGAAGGAAGATCCAGCATCTCTGATTTTTTCTTCAAACGGTCAATCCAGGCATCACTTATCCTGGCTGGTGCGGTGTAGAGCTTACGGTCAAATTCGAACTTGACCCTCCTGCTCTTTTCAATGTTATTGCATTCAGTCTGCATCAGGTGATAAAATGCTTCAAGGGCATCAACACTTTGACTGCGTATCTCCAGACAGAATGAAATTTCATCAGGAATCCGGGTCATCGCATGTACTTTTGAGTTGGTTTCCACTATGCCGGAGGTGACAACAAGATCCAATCCTCTTTCGAGAAGAACCCGCCAGTGTTCATCCAGAGTACTTATCAGGTCTGCTGTGGCGAAAAAGGCGTCTTGCCTCAGCCAGCGGGGGACGGTACCTGAGTGGCCGGCCTGGCCAAGACAGGAGACCTTTCGATGCCGGATGGCACCGCGAATACCGGTGACTATGGCAACAGGCAAATCTCTGGAAATCATCACCGGTCCCTGCTCAATGTGTAATTCGATATAGGCGCCCAGGGAATCCGGGTCGATCAGCAGTTCGCCATTCTGAATGCGTTCAACATCGGCTCCTGAGCGTGCCATGGCGTCTATAAGTTTTTCCCGCCCTGATCGGTGGTAAGATTCCAGGTCCAACTGAGAGAGCAGGCCAAGTAAAGCGCTCGATCCTATATATGGTTTGCCAAACCAGGCACTCTCTTCACATCGAAACGCCAGGACCTTGATATCCTGACTGGGCGTGAAACCTTCGCTTCGCAATCTGACAAGACTGAGAATGCCCGCCACAATCCCGGCAGCACCATCATAGTTGCCGCCTTGTGGCACACTGTCAAGATGTGAGCCGCAGGCGATGCAGGGTATGTTCCGGTCAGATCCCGGCAGTGTCACTGCCAGGTTGGTGGCACCATCTATTTCTACCTCGAGCTGAAATTTTTCTGCATATGCCTTAAGCAATTCGAGAGCTTCCTGCTCTCCCTTACCATAGGCCTCACGGGTAATGCCGATGGAACTGGTCGAAGTTGCAGCTAACTCTGAAAATAGATGTTCCGCCTCCGTTCGAATATCAAAAAACATCTGATCTTTTTCAGCTGGTATATGCATATGGTTAGTACCTTACTCCAGAAACCCTGCCATAAAAAACAAGAAACTGAGTAATGTGTTTTGAAATTATGTGGTTACATATACCACCAAGGTACTTATACCCATCAAGCTGGTACTGAAAAGAGTGCAGGAATTTTTACCGTTAACCGGTGT
>CAXMTO010000174.1:0-7598 GCA_964196355.1 uncultured Myxococcota bacterium | reverse complement strand
ACCATTGGGACAACTTTTTTCTGGGATCCCAGCGGTGAAGAGAAGAATACCATCTTACTCGGATTCAATTATCACCACTCAGTAGAGAGTCACAATAATTATTGACATATTGACAGCTTTGGGGTGATGATAACTATTATGGAGTCAGTACGATCAGCACTGCTCCCGGCACTGAACTAAAACCTTGTTTTTCGCAAAATATTAATGATCACTCCCCATGAAAACCGTTAAGACTCATGTTGATAGTGACGGCACTGCAGCCATCACCTGCCCTGTCTGCAGCAACCAGAAAAGGGCATCAGTAGCCACCCTTAAAGACAAAAAACATGCAATGACGGTACGCTGCAGCTGTAAAACAGTTTTCAGAGTTCTGCTTAATTATCGTAGCCACTACCGTAAATCTGTCAACCTGTCCGGAACATATACAACACTCTACCAATATGATCAGTGCAAAGGCCTCGCACAGATCACCAATGTATCTGCAGGAGGCTTACAATATCGTGTCGTTGGCCTGAACCGCCTGCATCCAGGCAGCATTGTCGACCTGGACTTTCAACTAGACAATACACAACGCAGTCAGATAAATAAACAGGCCCTGGTTCGCTATGCTCACGATAATGTCGTTGGCTGTGAATTTGTCGACAAGGGAGAGTCTGACAGGGCTCTGGGATTCTATCTGCGTTTATGAATCCATGTCTATCAGAGGGCCGGTCCTACTGCATTTTTCCAGGAGGCTGTCCGAGAATGCCCCTTTCACCCAACTCTTCGTTATTTCGAAAAAATAATGCTCGCAATATCTAACCTCAAACTTAAACTCATATTGGGGATGTTTCTCCTTTTCTTTGCAGGTTGTAGTGGAAACGGAGAGACCACATTACCACAATTCACGCTGTCCAAAAGACCTGTTTCGGGTGAACGTCTCTTTGATTATGCAGGTACATTTTTGAATATTGAGGAATCCACCCGCAGTTATCTGGACTCTCTTTCTAACCTGTACAGCATTGAAGCCTGCATCGTCACCCTGAACGAACTGCCTGATGCTATAACTCTTGAACAACTCGCTGTTGAAGTTTTGAATAACTGGCAGATCGGTCGAAAGTATAATGGAAAGGGACTTCTCTTTCTCTTTATTGAATCGAACAAACTAATCAAATTCGAGGTTGCCTATGAACTCGAAGATGTTTTCACAGATGCATTTTCAGGATATATCGAAGATTTACAGCTCGGACCTAATTATTCCAAAGGAAACCTTGAAATTGGCATCATTGCCGTGTTTGAAGAAATTGAAAGTAGAGCTGAACTGAAACAGATAGGACAATATTCCGGGGATGAGGTAATTTTGCGTGACGCTGAGCTGCTTTCAGGTGGAGCCGGAGCATCAAAGAAACTTTCCGTATATGAAGAATCCCGACCGCAAAAACAAACCCGCCTTCAATTGCCGCAGACCCCTCCTTACAAATACGCAGCAACACCTGGCAATGCCTGGGAGATAATGCTCAACAAATGGGCAGGCGGAAATTCCTACGCCGACTTTGATATCTATACTGCGGCTACCAAAATGGCGATGGGAGACCAGAACAACCCTGACGATCAGCGGGTTGCAGCACAGGCAAAACTTCTGCTAAACGTGCCTTATATAGTTAAACAGGATAAAAACGTAGCCTTGATCCACTTTAACAAGGAAAAAGGTTGGAAATATGCCCCATATCTTTTTGCAAACGATGGAAAAGGCTGGAAATTTGATATTGTTAATCAAAGAAAATTCGTTGTCTTCGGCAGTAAAGATTCCTGGCACCTGGAAAGAGGTGAACATACTTACAACAATCTCTTCAGCGGTTTTAAAAACAGCTTCCGAAAAGATATACCTTTTACAAGTGATGTTTTCTACGAAATTACCCAAGACCAACAGATAGCCGAAAAGATAGAAGTACTTGAGCGACAATTTTCAAATACAAAGCAACCGTCTTTTAATGTTGCTCTAGAACTCGGTCGGTTGGGTGTTATGACGTCGCGAAGACCTCAGCTCGTTTATCCATCGTTAAACATGACAAAAAAAGCTTTGTCCGCGGCAGAACCACACAAATACCTTGCTGTCTATCATGTCATGAGTAATTTCCAGTATGAATCAGCCCTGCGGGAAATCCAAGAATACAA
This sequence comes from uncultured Myxococcota bacterium, assembly GCA_964196355.1. GTDB lineage: Bacteria > Desulfobacterota > Desulfobulbia > Desulfobulbales > Desulfocapsaceae > Desulfomarina. Next base: position 5,444 of record CAXMTO010000174.1, on the reverse strand, counting down.
CCAGAAAACAGAATCCGTTTTCGGCATAAATTTCCAGGGATTTCTTCATTATAAACTGCGGGAGTACAACAAGGCTGTGAAAACCTTCAACAGATCTATACAGATCCAAAAATCAATCTATGCCTTGTGCAAACTTTCCAGGGCTGAGGCTATGCTCTATGCAAGCATGCCGAAATTTGATCCCAGGCGCTTCAGTCACAAAGAAAAAGCTGTTGAGGTGTACATTACAGCAAAAAAAGACGACCCTGGTAACTGGAGATTACCAATGCTTGAAAACTGGCTTCGCCAAAAAAACATCCTTCCTTGAGAAAGTTACAGACATGGTTGAAATCATTTGACTTCCAATTTGCATTAGTGCGATGATAATTGTGATGGCGTTCAGACACCTGAAGCTAGAGGGTGGCTTAATCGAGTTAGCAATTAACTATTGTAATTTATGAGATGTCAAAAGCAAGCAACAAGAAACCTGACGGTTCACCCGCCCCACCCCTTCGTTCAAACAAGTCGGCAGATATTATTCGAAAAAAGATTCAGCAAAGGTATTTAGTTGAGGCCAGTCGACTTTTTCTGGAATCCGCCCCAGATATTGAGAAAAATGAACGAGACACGCTCGGTGAGCAGATTCCCACTTTGATCGAACAGGCAGAAAAATATTTTTTAGAGGGTGAGGTCCATGAAAAAGAGAGAGAATTAGAACTGGCCCGAAAAAAATATGAGAAAGTAAAGACCATTGCAATTGATTATCCTGGACTTTCTAAAGCATTCAGACGAGTTGATGATGCCAGCGAACTCATCTGGGCTCTGCAAAATAGAGCCAACAGGCGAATGAACAGCAAGGGTAAGCAATCTGTTTCTATGACAACGGCGTCTAAAGCTCGAAACTCAAGGCTATGGCGATATTTGATCGTTTGTTTTTTTCTGCAGCTGATAATAATTGGAGCTGGATTACTTTACACTGATAACCTGAATTTCTTGGTAAAAAAACAAAATGACTCGCAGCCGGTTGCACCGCATCATGAAAACAAGCAATCTGAGCCACCGCAAAAGAGTGTAGTGCACAAAGAGTTGATGGACAAACAGCAGAATCCCGCTGCGCAGATCCCAGAGACAAATCAAAAAGAAAGCTTATCTCCTGTGCGGGTCTCTTCTTCTCTGCAAACCGATTATAAAAAAGAAGATACAGCCACCAGCAGAAAAACTTCTCCTCAATTGCAGGAAAAAGTCACTAAGAGTTTAACGGGGACTGATTCCGGGCAACCACGGCAAACCATACCGCTCACTCAACAGCAGAAGGAACCCGCAACAATACTACCCGGCCGGACAACATCTGCTGAATATTTTTACAGAGTACAATCAAATGATACTCTCGGGCTCATTTCCCAGAAGGAATATGGAACTTCTTCTAAATGGCCAACCATAGCAAATGCCAATAAAGATCAACTTGGAGACAACCCGAACAGGTTAAGAGTTGGAATGATACTCGTCATTCCAACTCTTAACGAGCCGGGTAAGACTCTTTTGAGATCAGGTCCACCAGGTTCATTACAAGAACGTTGAAAAACACGAGCTTATTAAATCCTCGAAGTCTGTCTGGTTATTGTACACTGTTCATTCTTCTTTTCTTGAATTGTGTGTCTTCTTCCCATTTTATAGCGCGTAATAATGTAGAATCATCAGTAGTCGAATCGAACATTCTGCTTTGCCAGTTCCTTCTGAATTTCTTCAATAGGTGTCTGCCTGCAGATTGTTCCCATTTCCTTTACCAGTGTCAGCAATAGCTGGATTATATACATAACCGCAAAGGCTACAACGATATTTTTTCATTTCCATAGGAGGATTGTTTTAACACCCCACAAGGGGGTATAAGTACCATGGTGATAGATCTAACAACATAATTTCAATAGACATTCCTCATTTTCTTGTTTTTTATTACAGAAGTTCAGGAGTAAGGTACTAATGTCCTCTGCACTTGTTTATTATACAATTATCGTCGATGTTATGGTGTTTCACCATAAATTTCAACCATATCAGGACGCTCTGTAAAGTAATAATGAACCCAAATATAGACATGATTAAATAGTGCAGCTAAAAGAGCAGCCTCAGATAATAGTAGAAATCCTGGTAAATAAAGAATCATCAGGCCAAAAACATACATTCCGTTGTCAGTATATTTAAATATCCCTTTCTTAACGAATGGTACACTGTAGTTTTTGTCAAAGTGATCAATGCCATATGCTCTTTCAATGGTGAAATATTTTTTAACTGAGTAAAAAAGAAACAGAACTGGTGGCGTGATCAGTAAGGCAATGAGATATGCAATGATAGGATTAGTTTGCAGAGAATTTTTACTACTTAATGCAAGAAAAATAATGACAATTAACCTGCCTACAAAAAGTAACGAAAATCCCACTGCGTATATTTGAAATGCTTTTTTCAAACCAAAACGATTTGTAAAAGTCCTCTTGTAAAGCTCAATTCTCCAGATAAGTAAAACATAAATTTGATGGCTAATAGGGATTACTATGGCTAGCCAAAACCATGATTTGGTATCTACATTCCAATATGAACCTCCTATAATTTCTGGATTACCTGTTATGTAAAATTGGAGGAGACAGATTAAAACTAAAAGTGAAATCAGATGCCACATTTGGTACTTTAAAATTTTATTAGTTGTGCTCATATACCTACTTCTCCATCAGCTTACAGATAATTTTGATTTATCCGAACGCCCACATAAACACCCAATAGGCTGCCAATAAAACTAACCAGGTAAGCGGTCATGATACCTATATGGGCTCCCAACCACCACCCAATCCAACCAAAGATCGTTATGCTGAATAAAAGAATGATTTTCTTCATATTGTTGTAAATCTGCTTTTTCGTGGCTGATGTAGAATCTACCGGTCGTCACATCAGCACCTTCGACAAATTTCACGACTTTATATTATGTGCTGTGAATCCCCCTCTCCTATCAAACTCTCCAATTTACTAAAATAACTAAATAAATATCTCAGCCTGCTGTTAAAATCCTAAAAGAGTAGTGTACCCGATTACCTTTTCAGGTCTTGCGGGGTGTTCCTGAAAAAAATTCCGGGGATTATCTGCGACTATCTTCTGGCGGCCAGTTCCCATCTGCCCGTGATTTTCCCCTTCTCTAAGACCAGGGAGTGGGAATACATGTTGATGGCGGAACACGCATGGTTCGGCACGATCCGTATTATATCCCCGATTTTCAAGGGACTGTCCTTCGGAGCTTCAATAATTCCATGCTCTTCAGACAGGCGCGAAAGTACAAGACCGGGAATTTTTTTTCTGCTTTCAGGATCAGTTATGACACCATATCCTTCGAGAAATCCGGTGCCGTGGGCGCCCTTGTCAAGGCCCAGGGCCTTGCTGCCGGCATCGATGATAATTCGATTCGGCGCAGGCCGGCTGATTACCGTTGAAAGGATGCTGAGAGAGCATTTTTCAAGCGGCGCAACCCCGAGAGAGATCTGCATGGCGTCAAAAAAGACGTAATTTCCCGGACGAATTTCAGTAACACCCGGGACAAATGCGGAATGATAAACTGTAGGGGTGGCCCCCACGCTGACTTCCTCAACCAGTATATCGCGGTTTTTCAGGTACTCGGCATAATCGACAAGGATCTCTCCTTCTTCCCGGCCGATTTTTTTCACCTCCCCTTTGGATGCTGCCCCGTAAACGTGACCTGCGTGGGTAAGGAGGCCCCTGAACCTCAGAAACGGGTATCGGAGAATCGTCCGGATAATTTCCACCCCGTTTTCAGACCGGGGTTCCACCCCGCACCGGTTTAATCCGGTGTTGACCTTCAGAAGCACATCCAGTGGGTCTGAAATTCTGGCCCCTATGGATTTCAGGGCCAAAACCCCTTCCAGGGTGTCCACGATTATTGAAATTTTGGCGCTGGCGTTCAACTCGACAAGTTTTTCCAGGGAGACAGATCCTGCAACCGGTCTGGCAATTCGGATATCCTTTACACCGGCTCTGAAAAATACCATTGCTTCATGGACAGTTGCGACAGTAATCCCCTTGGAATGCTCCAGCTGTATTTTTGCGATTTCTGTGATTTTATGAGATTTTATATGCGGGCGGAGGTTCAGGTTCGCTTTTTTTGAAAGATCGGCCATATCCCTGACATTGGTTTTGAGTACATCCAGGTCTATAAGAGGGACAGGGGTTTCGATTTCTGAAAATATTTTTTTGCCCATGAGCGGACTCCTGTAGTTGTTAGCAGTTATCGGTCCACCCCCTCACAGTTTAGCCATTACCCATGAACTGTCAGATTTTAAAGGAATTATCGATCCCCAAAAGTGAACCCCATCATTTTTCTGCCGACCCGGTTTTTTTAAAACCGTGCATGGACACCAGTAAACCGTGAAAAACTGTAAAGTGCAATGCCACATTTACTTCCATGCAGGCGGCGGAATTTGATATCCGCCACAGAAAATTACGCAGGTAGAGAGCTGTCCTTCGCAAAAATTAATCCATGGCAAATATTCCATAATACATCATTCTCTGTGCAGCGATTGAATGCAATTATCCGGAATCAGGTCTATTTGAAACAGACGAGTTTAAGGCGAACTCTTTGAATTTTCAGGCTGCTTTTTTACACTCGTATCGATGATGTAGCCCACCCATCCGCGGCAAAGCGATTATCTTGCACTTGCCTGCAGGTCTGGGTTGTATCGGCCGGCTTTCTGGCGAATCTTTTTCAAGGCTCAAATGCGTTCTATCATCATGATAATATTCGAAATAGAAACAAAGAATGTTTTTCAGATGAACTTCGTTCTAGGAGCTTGTCCGAGAATAAACATTTTTCTCAAATCGAACCATTTAGGAAAAACAAGCGCAGCCATGTAGTTGATATTGCGAGCATTGATTTTTATAAATAACGAAGAGTTGGGGAAAAGGGAATTCTCGTAGAGTCCTGCCCAGTCAGTCGAGGCAGGACTCCCCGTTGTCAGGACTTGTTTACTCCTTGTTTGCCTTCTTATCCTTCTTGCGTGGCAAGCCGATCACTTTACCTGCTCGGCGACTGTCAGCGCCACCGAACTGCTGACCATTCTTCAAATCTACCACAACCGCCTGGACCGAACCGATTACACTTGGCGTCGAACGGACGCTGTGCCCAAGGTCACGCAGTTCCTGAAGAACATCTTCATCAAAACCCTCTTCATACGACGCGCTACCACTGGAACTCGTTTGTGAAATCCAGTTCGGTGAAGTACTGCGTGAAAACATCTTATACCCTGTTCCCCATCGGCAGTATGTCTTCAGCATTTCCATTATTCTTCGTAAATATTTCTTGTATAACCGCAAGTTACTCTCGAAGCTCTGTAAGACGGCGGCAGATAGTCTGCAAGAGTTCTTGAGTAGTGTGATGGGTGTTGAAAAATGTATATTTGGTGCGGTGATGACGATTC
>CAXMTO010000173.1:0-25154 GCA_964196355.1 uncultured Myxococcota bacterium | reverse complement strand
TCACCAACAAAGTTTTTCGCAGGTCGAGGCGCCGGGCATGAAGCTGTAGTGAGCTACTGCAAATGCTCGGCAACGAAGCAGCTGCGGAAAAATCTGTTGGCCCGAAGGGTGAACTTTTTAATTTGAAACAAAATACAGTCTGATGTCCGAAGGTTTAATCAACTTCTAATCAGTTCTCGATATTGAAATTCAAATCAAAAAGTTCATGAGAAATGCGGGCTAAGACTACTCTGTATTCTTTACATCCCCATCATCGATGGAATAAAGGTTACGAGAGAGGGAATGTAGGTTATCACAATCAGAACAGCGAAAAGTACCATGAGCATGGGCATGATTTCTTTTATCACGCTCTTCAAGGGGGTCCCCGAGATTCCTGAAACAACAAACAGGAGCATCCCAAATGGAGGTGTAGAGAGCCCAATCATCATGTTGAGTGTTATTACAACTCCGAAATGAACTGGATCAATCCCGAGTTCCATGACGAGAGGAAGCACAATCGGAATAAAAACCAGAATGATGCACATGGTGTCAACAAACATACCCAGAATCAGGAAAACGATGTTGATCAAAAGTAATAACACATACTTGTTATCTGTAACTCCGAGCAGAAACGTTGCGACAGTATCTGGAATATGCTCGATGGCAACAATATACGAAAATACATATGCCGCTCCCACCAGCAGCGACAGTATTCCCGTTGTTTTCACAGTTGACAGGACGACACGGAGAAAATCTCCATATCCCATTGCCCTGTAAACGAAGATAGAAATGAAAATTGCATATAAAGAAGCGAGTGCGCCTGCCTCGGTGGGTGTTACAATACCGGAGTAAATTCCGCCGAGAAGAACGACAACCGAAAAAAGTGCAGGTGCTGCTTTTACCGTGATGAGTAAAAGATCACACAGAACAACCTTCTGCCCTCTTGGATAGTCTCGTTTATTTGCTATATAGGCGATATAGGCCATTAATGAAAAACCGACCAATATACCGGGAACCATTCCCCCCATGAACAACGCCCCAATAGAAGCACCGGACAGCATCGAATAAAAAATCATTGGAATACTTGGAGGGAAAATCGGCCCGATCGTTGCCGATGCCGCCGTAATTGCACAGCTGAATCCATCATCGTAGCCCCGCTCTTTCATGGCTTTGATCTCCATCATCCCCAATCCGGATGCATCAGCCAAAGCAGAACCTGTCATTCCAGAGAAGATTATAGACGCCACGACATTGACATGCCCGAGTCCTCCCTTCCTCCTGCCGACAATGCTTGAGGCAAAAGAAAAAATCATGTCTGTTATTTTGCCTGAATTCATGATTTCAGCCATAAAAACGAACAGCGGAACAGCTATAAGAACAAAACTTGAATTCAGGCTTGTCAACAGTTGGGTTGCCACCATGCTGACATCGGCAATAGGGCCCTTGGCTAGAGAAAAATAGAAGATGGAAGACATCAGCATGCCGACTGCAATCGGTATCCTCAGAACGAAAACGAGGACAAAGCTGATAATAAAAACAGTCAGGGGGAAATTCATTTCGGGGCCCCCCTGTTAAAAAGAACAATGACGTCGTCTATTAGATCTCTGCCAACTCTTCCCAGCATGAACACCAGGAATACAAGAAACGGAGAGAAAGCGATATCCATCGGAATTTTCAGGACATTTGATTTCTTGAATCCCATAAAAATCACATAGTCGTATGAAGGGTAGAGAGCAAGGCAAAATGCAGTAAATAACATGGCGTTTCCAGCCAGTCGCATATACAACTGCATTTTAGGGCTCACCGCATCATAGACCATGCTGAAAGCTACATGGGAGTCTGTCCGTTTTGCATAGAGCCCCCCTAGCAGCGCAACCCAAATAAAACAGAGCAGTGTCAACTCCAGGGGCCAGGTTAAAGGGACCAGAAAATATCTGCAGAATATCTGGAGAATAAAAGAACCAAATAAGACCAGGAAGGCGGTCATCGGGATATATTTTTCAACAACATCCACACAAAAGGAATACACTGCCCTGAGATAGTTTTCTCTGTTCCCCATGCTCTTTGCCCTGTCGTCCTGTTTGAGTATCCTTTTGCGTCCATGCACGCTTCGCCAGCTGATACAAAAACACTGCCCGCTACTAATCATAGACAGGCGGGGAGGTACAGCCTGTCTATGACTATCCGATTCGTCTCCTATTTTGCCGCCTGAATCTCTTCATAGAGTTTCAAATCCCAATCTTTTGAGATGTCTTTACTGTCAGTCAGGTAAGAATTTTTTGCATACTTTTGAAATGCCGCTTTATCCGGGTCTTCAATTATGACAAGTCCCTTACTCTTGAAGAAATCCTTCAATTTTGCTTCGTTGCCGAGATTCTGTTCATCACATGACTCCCGAGCCGCATCAATAGCCTCCATGACCCATGCTTTTTGCTGATCTGACAGGGAATTCCACTTTCCCTCATTGATGGTCGGCCAAACAGAATCTGCAAGATGATCAGTGAGAACAATGTATTTGGTGACTTCAAAAAACTTGGCGTTCTTGTCTGTTGGCAGAGGATTATCCTGCCCTTCTATGGCGCCGGTTTTAAGTCCCATATATACCTCGGAAAATGACATTGGTGTCGGGTTTCCGCCCAGGGCTTTGCCGAGTGCAATCCAGGTTGGGCTGCCAGGGGTTCTCAGTTTAACGCCTTTCATATCGTCTGGATGGCGAACTTCACCAACCTTCTCAACAAGATTTAACTGACGGGTGCCAAGATAGAATGCACCGAGAGGGCGGGCACCTGTGGCCTTGGCAACATCTTCAAAGATTTTCTTGCCGATTTCACCATTGAGAACTTTTGTCATGTGCTGGTAGCCACTGAAAGTATAGACCGCCCCGAGCATTGACAGATAGGGCACAAACTCTGCGTTCCAGCCCGCCGCAGTGTATGCCAGATCTATCGTTCCTCTTCTGACAGCCGCTATTTCCGCCTCCTGGGAAAAAAGCTGCCCGGAATGATACACGTCAACATCCATTGTGCCGCCAGACAGTTTTTTAAGAGTCATCTTAAACATCTGCATAGCCCGTGTATGAGCATCACCGGGAACACTGACAGAAGAAAAGGTCAGTGTTACGTTGTCTGCTGCAAACGAATTCGATATTGCCAACAACAGACCTGCCACAATCGCCAATAACTTAAATCTCATAACGTCCTCCTGTTAGATAGCTCTGATAGGTTGTTTCATTCAAATCACTTTTTGCTGCATCACAAAACAGTGGCGTGACACAGTTGACATCAAACTGCGGTCATGCTGTAGATCATTTGATAATTCTCGTTTTTATCCTCTCCTCTTTAGTACCTTACTTCTGAACTTCTGTAAGAAAAAACAAGAAACTGAGTAAGGTGTTGTAAAATTATGTGGTTACATATACCACCAAGGTACTTATACCCATCACGCTGGTACTGAAAAGAGTGCAGGGATTTTTACCGTTAACCGGTGTTTGATTTTTATCCAACGATGTTGTTTACAATTCTCACCTGTAAATAAACCTGTTCACCTGATAACCAGTTCGGGCTTTACAACTTCGTGCTTAATAACATCTTTACCGGCAAGCATCTCACGTATCATTTCTACGGCTACCGCGGCCATTCTCCCTATATCCTGCCTGACGGATGATATATTAATTGACAGGTAGTCTAGAAATGGGTGATCGTCATACGTTCCGATCTGCAAATTATCAGATACCTGTTCACCATGGTCCCTTATATATTTCAAAGTACCTTCAAGAAGTGTCAGGGAAGAGGTGAACAACCCATCCACATTCCTCGTTTTATTTGTCAGCGCCTGCTCTGCCATATCATATCCCGACGATGTTGTGTAATTCGACTGGTAAACCAGTGATGGATCGAAGGAGATGCCGTTCGCCCCAAGAGCATCACGATACCCCCGCAAACGATTCTTGCTCGTATATATACTCTCTATACCGCCCAGGAAACAGATTTTTTTCAGGCCACTGCCACACATATGATGTATCAGATCATATGCTCCCTGATAATTATCACTCGAAATCCAGGAGATATTTTCACTTTCAATACGACGATCGATATAAACGACAGGTATTTTCAGGTTTAGAATATCTTTGGTTATCTTATCTTTTTTCATAACACTGGCTATAATTAAACCATCAATACGCCGTGCGTGGAGATTGCTTATAACCTTCAGTTCAGTATCTTCGTCGTCATCAGTGCAGGCTATCAGGATCTGGTGATCAAATTCACGTGCTAACGATTCAATTTCGTAAGATATTTTGGAAAAAAAGAAATTGGTCAGATCAGGAACAATAAGGCCTATCGTCTGAGTCTTTTTTAAACGAAAGCTCCTGGCATACTGATCAGGGACATATTTATTGTCTTCGACAATACCAAGAATTTTTTTCTGTGTTTTTTTACTGATGCGATATGCCTCTCCACGTCCGTTAATAACGAGGCTGACAGTAGTTTTTGAGACACCGGCAATATCAGCTATTTCATCAATCGTTTTGCTCATGGCTTACTTCAGTTTCACTATAAATATGAGTCTTTACGGGGCTTGCTCTCATCCCTGCTGCTAAATTGTTCCTCAGCTCTAGCCTGAAACAATTTTGCTGCTTTATTGATATCCCTCACTATTTCACTCTTAGTTTTGCCAGAACTCATTATGGCTGCCCAAATAACAGGTTTCTTGTTTTTTATTGCAGTGTTTCTGGAGTAAGGTACTAACACCCCACAAGGGGGTATAAGTACCATGGCGATATACCTAACAACATAATTTTACAAGACATTCCTCGGTTTCTTGTTTTTTATTGCAGTGTTTCTGGAGTAAGGTACTAAACCGATTCAGCAATGCTAAATCAGTTTAGCTGCGTTGTTCTCATGTGTCAATAAAAAACCAGCTTCACTCCTATTAGTTGCTATTCAATCAGCATTTTAACAGACACATCTTTCTCAGGCAAATTACGGGAAGTAAAAACTTTTTGGGGCAGGTTCCGGTTTTTGAGGTAAGGTTAAAGTTGTTGGATTATATAGAGATATGTTGGAAAGCGGCTGAGCACTTTTAAACGGTTAAACTCAAAGAGCCGTGCTCTCGACGGCTGGTTGAATGTGAGCGGGGAGAAATAAACCGTCCCTTTGGACTTTACTCTGGACTGTTGCTCTCGTAATAAATTAATTATTTTCGGATAATGGCCTTTGGGTAGATTGCTGTCCATGATGAAATTACAGGTTATTTCAACACTGGAATAGTTATCATTTATTTCCTGGACACGTTGAAAAGCCTCTAAAATTAATTTTTCGGTAAGGGGTTTACCGAGCTTATCCAGGGTCTTTTGATCGGCAGATTCCATACCAATGTTGATAAAACTTTTGACTGGCAACTGTTGGAGATCTTTAAACAGTTGGTTGGATGCGTGTAACAAACTTGAAACAGAGCCGAAAAGGAAAACCGATTTCTCCGCCAGAAACGAACGATCAAACTCAAAGGTTTTTATTGCCTCCTCTATACCAAAAAGAATCAGCCGAGATTTGCATTGGAGGGCGTCGTGTTCACCCAGGAACAGACTGTTTTGATTTTTCATATCCTCTCCATACAGGGCCCTCAGAGAGACAAGTTGATCGTTGATCTCTTTTTCTGATTTCTGACTGAACGTACTGCTGTTTTTCACCTTGCAAAATTTGCATTTATAAAGACATCCCTCGGAGATCGTCAGGGGGATGAGGTTATAATCGACATGTCGGCCGTCCGGGGGGAGTACAGAAATTCGGCCCCCGATAATTCCAAAGAGTGTGTTAGCTTTTTGCTGCAGACGATCGGGAGTGTTGATGAGTATGCGTTCAAAAAATTCTGTTTCATCGGCAGTATACCCCACCTCCTGTCTTGATATTTCCTCCAGTTGATGGTACCAGGATTCCACAAGTTCGCTCACTTCATTTCGCAAGAAAGGCAGGCCACCGAGTAAACTATTGGATGAGTAACGAAAATTCGGCAGGTAATATTCACCTGTAGCCTCAACGACCCCAGTATAGCCTCCTGTCGAATAGTAGATCCAGTCATTTCCAGCTGTGCGTTTCAACCATTCGTGGGGGTGTGACCAGTCCCTTCCCTTTGACCTTGCACGAATTATTTCGTTATTAAGGTTGAAATGGAAGATCGACTGTGGGGTTTCCACCACCGAGTATATCCCGGTGTGGATGGGAAAACTTACTTTCTTATAATCGTGGCTTCCCCTTTTGTGTCGCGTGATTTTGCAGTTTTCAAGAGGGCCTGATGCACACATTTTGGTGACCTGTTAACTGCGGGGTAGATAAGAATTTTCATCCTTATAAAAGAAATAGCTCTCGAGGATTGCAAAGGTACTTACAGGAAAGGAGCAGAGTTGTCAAATTAGTGGACAATGGTGAACCACTGATTTCTCACAAATTGCTAGCCCGGATTTCTCACCAACAAAGTTTTTCGCAGGTCGAGGCGCCGGGCATGAAGCTGCAGTGAGCTACTGCAAATGCTCGGCAACGAAGCAGCTGCGGAAAAATCTGTTGGCCAGGAGGGTTTCGTCAACCTCTGATAAATTATTGATATTGCGGTTTAAATCAAAAGGTTCATGCGAAATGCGGGCTAGAGCTGCTGGTGGTAATTACCGCTATCACTCACCCTGACTGCCAAAAGCAAGGAAATGATTATTAAGTCACTCACTTCAGGCTGTGGTGTCATCTGGCGGTGCATCTGTTTCGGGTGAGTCCTGTTCCGCTGGCCCGTCTGGATCGCCTCCCTGCGGAGTTGATTCATCATCACCCGTTTCAGGGTTTTCGACATCTTCTTCACCATCAGGTATATGCGTCTCTTTAACGTTGACGTCAGCAGGCTCCGCTTGAGTTGCAGGTACACTGTCAGGCTTCACAACCGGTTTGGTCTTCGCCTGCTTGATCCTGCGCGACACTGGAGGTGAGGCGACGCGCCTGGACTTTTGGGGATCAACTTCGCCGAATATTTTAATGGTAATGATCCTGTCCGAATCCCAGATTATAATATGGTTCAGGCTACGCAGCAGTCGCTTAAGTTTCCGATCAAGGGGCAGATTATCATGAGAGGCACTGACCTGATAATCCTTCCATTTGTCGTTGAGGTTGAACTGGTAACCGGTGTCTTGACTAATAGTTTCAAGGATATCGCCCAGAGGCTTGTTCTTTATCGTCAGGTTGATCTCCGGGTCTTGGGTTGTGTTCTGTGCCATGGCCTGTCGGATCGAACCGCTGCCGTAAGAAAGAGGAATGAAAAAACAAATGATCAAGCAGATAACAGTTTTCATAGTAATATACCAAGCAAGTAGGTGCCGGCCGGTAGTCGATGAAAAAAATCGAACAGCTTTCATATTCGGTTTAACTGAAAGGTAATCTTTTTTTCTCGGCTTCTCAACGATTGAATACTGGTATCACCTTTCTGGGGGAAAACATAACTTATTTACTCTTAACGCAAGATGATATTGTAGAAGGGGCATAGCAGTGTTCGCAGATTTAAGGCTAACCCGGATTTCTCACCAATAAAGTTTTTCTCAGGTCGAGGCGCCGGACATGAAGTCATAATAAATTATTGTCAGCAACCACCACGTTCTTATTTATCACCACCACGTTCTTATTTATATATTGCTTTGACTTTAAGAACAGAATAAAGATTCTTCTAGGATAACATGGAAAAAACACTCACTAAAAACCTGGAGAAGATCGCAATGAAATGTATGCTGCTGACCCTTACTTTGCTCGTATTAAGTGTAAATCCAATTTTTGCCGAGGAGTTCACCGGTACTCTTGGACAGATTCAAAAGGCCGGAAAACTTAAGATCGGATATCGCCAGTTTCAACCTCCCATGTCTTCTCTAGGAAAGGACGGTGAGCCTCAAGGTTACTCAATTGATATTTGTAGACATATTGTCTCCGAGATTAATAAAAAGATAGGCAAAGAGGTTGGAGTTGAATATGTACCTGTCACAGCAAAAGACAGATTTAATGCCTTAATTGACAATAGAATTGATATTCTGTGCGGATCAACCACTAACACGCTTTCCCGACGGGAACTCGTCGATTTTACTCAACTCACGTTCGTCTCAGGCGCTTCATATATGGCCTTGAAAGGGCGGAAAATACGAAATAATTTCGATGGAAAAAAGGTTGGAGTTGTAAAAGGTACAACCACTGCTGTAGCTATTAAAAAACTCTTTCAGGAGACTGAAACTAATGTGGACTTCGTTTTAATGGACTCATCCGCCGATGCGCTTGGCGCTCTGCGAAAAGAAGAAATTGACATCTTTTCTGCGGATCAGGTTGTACTCATTGGTCTGGTTTCGACAGCTGAAGATTCAACTCACTTTTCAATTCTTCCTGACATGTTTTCTTATGAGCCTTTTTCATTGGCCGTAAGGAGAAATGACGCGGACTTCCGCCTCATAGCAGACCGTGCGATAGCCCATCTCTTTCGAACTGAGCAGATAAGGACAATTTATGACAAGTGGCTTGGCGGCTTTTCCAATTCCGCTCCGTCAGCATTTGAGGTACTGGTCCAACTCAATGCGATTCCTGAGAAGTAGGCCCGCTTTCTGTCTGAAAACAGCTACTCGAGCGTCAAGTGAGCAAAAGAGGTGTGAAGTTATCGAGTTGAATGTTCAAAAACATCGTATACATATTGTTATAATGATTCCGCCGAAACTATCAGTTTCAAATTACATTGGGATCATTAAAGGTAGGACAGCCATTCGTGTATTCAATAGGTTTCGAAAACTTGACCAGAAATCGTGTTGGGTTGCTATTTGGGGCACGTGGGGGCTCATAGGGTATCCCTACTGAATAAATCAAACCAGATTTCAGTGTGTTTGTACAATATGTGATATGGAAAATTCATATCACATACTGCTAACCTCTTCTATAGAGGGTGGTCTACTAACATACAAAGCTGCGAACTTTGTTGTACCCTTTTGCGTATCAAGCTATGGATTTCTTAACAGGTGCCGTTCAGAAAGACCAATGTTAGCGTTGAAAAACGAGTTGTAATCGTATCCGGTTATTGACTTTCAAAAACACTGCTTGTGAAGAGTCCCGATACGAAAATGTGTCAACGTAATAAACTGTTATACCTCAAATTTTCGGTGCACTATTAGTATAGCTGACATTTGTCATGACACGAGACTTTTCTGAACAATAAAATAAGGCGGAAATCAGTCATGCCCGGCGCCTCGACCTACGAAAAACTTTGTTGGTGAGAAATCCGGGCTAACTCATGTTCCTGTAAAAACTCTGACATTCTCCTATTCTGGCGTCCAGGTGGAGTCGGTGGCTCCTCTGGACTAATCTTAGAGGCAGCTAACTATGCTGTTTTCAAGGCAAGCAAAGCTGTGGCCATTAGAAAGGGTTCTTGACCAAGGTAATACTCGGCCCACTTTTGATAAAAGATATGGCTGGAAGTATTATGCCGCCTTCGGCCCCAATCGTTCACGGGTAAATCCGTGGTGTTCTGTCTTCGATCGCATAAAGAATATGAATTTCAGGCAAGCAAGATTAGACCCGCCACCCAGCTTGTGGCATTTTTATCAGATAAATCTGATTTTTCCGCTCTTGGAGCCGACCATCCTGAAGATTCCATTAAAAGAGTGACATCAATGCCGAAACCTGACATAGATGGCCGAGCTAACTCTATGTGTCGGCAAGGTTTATTCTCTGCTAAAACACAGCATTTTTCCTCATCGTCACAAAACAGTTCTTTACATGATCCTCCAGCAAATCCTTTTGAGTTTTTAAACCCCATTTCGATGGCTTGTTGCTCTACCGCGGCAACACTCTTATGAAGCAGTTGCATTACATCATTTCGGTCACCGGAAAACATAACTGTTGTTGGTAATTCTATTTTCACAACAATGGAATATTCACTCTGTTCCTGCCACTTTCTAAATTCGACTGGGCCTTCCACATAGGGGGGACAGCTAGCTGCAAGACCATAATTTGGACAAGTATATTCTTCGTTACATAATGCTGCCAAATTGTCTTTAACCTGAATCTCTTTGGACGATATAATGGCGGAAGAAGTTGCTCCAATCCTTTTTGCTTCCCGGGTTAAGTGTTCAAGGTGCTGTTTAGATATCAATATATTTTCCTTTTTTTATATTTTCTCGAATCTATCAAATCTCTTACAAGATGATCCATAATAAAGTTACATTTTAAAAAACTCGCTAAAGTTAAAAAAGGTTGCCAAACTCAATATCATTAAACTTCAACGCTTACGCTGAAATATTATAATTATTTATGCGTTTATGTTTAGTAGATTTGATTGAAGATAGTGCTAATGCGGCCACCACAAATAGAGTTCCAGGTCAACCCTGCCATTATCGTCAAAATGTACACCCTCTTGCTCGAGCAGGTGTCTTTGTTCTTCATGCCCTGAAAATTGTCTCAAGGAAATTTTTCCCATGCGGTTGATAACACGGTGCCAGGGAAGATTGTACTTCTTGGAGCTGGTATGAAGGATGCGGGCAACCTCTCTTGCTCCTCGATGGTTTCCAGCACATTCGGCTATGACCCCGTAGGTTGACACCATTCCATAAGGGATCTGATCTATGATAGCTATTACTCTGGAGGTGAATGGCGTTACCATAATTAATCGATTGGATTGAAAATGCTGCGAGTTCATGACAAGCAGGCCTTTTATTGGCGCTAACTTTCTGAGAGCGGAGCTTTTGTCAGGTCGCTCGAAAACACATCGAACAGCAGTATGCAAAAGAGATGTTCGGATTATTTGCAAAATAGATTTTTAACATCCCTATGAGGAATGGTAGAATCTCATTTTCCACTCTTGTACTGTAAAAAGTAATGTGCCATTTCTCAATGAAAATTGTTGATGCTTATTGGATGTGTGAGGATAGATGTTCGTCCTGAAGTTTGAATAGGCTGGAACATTCACACTGTATTTGAGTTGAAAAAAATAGGGGAGATAATAATTAACACCCCACAAGGGGGTATAAGTACCTTGGTGATGTATCTAACCGCATAATTTCAAGATACATTCCTCAATTTCTTGTTTTTTATGACAGGGTTTCTGGAGTAAGGTACTAAATAGGAATCTTTGCCCGAACTGACAATATTTTTTTATAACTTCTGATTGATTTCGCTTAGCGTATAACACATACATAACACATACAGAAGGAGGAGTGGGTGTCTGAGATATATGGAAGGTACTAAAGATACAGGGTAGTGACTACGATAATATCCATATGCATATAGCAGAACCTGCAAGCCCAAGGAATAAAAGAATTTTAAAACCGCTTCCTTTTTCAAAACGAGCTAGCTTATCAGCAGTCTCAGCTCTAAGGATTCCTTTATTGACCCAAAAACTATTTTCCTTATCAACAAGAAACTCCCATTGAATTGGAAATAATAGGACAATTGAGAGCCAGATTACTAAAATCAGTGCAAACGATAACCACATGGTCATTTTAGGTTCCCCTCTTTGTTAGCCAGAACATATCAACCCCTGTCCATTTTCCCTCAACCCAGCATTTCTCCTGGGATCTCTAAAAAATCTCAAACATCTTCAAATGAAAACATGGGATCAGATCAGGATTATTATACATTTTTCCCTTTTCTATCGGCAGGTTATGCCTTTTCTACACAAAATTTCCTGAGTTTCATACGTAATTAGTACCTTACTCCTGAACTTCTGCAATAAAAAACAAGAAACTGAGGAATGTAATTTAGCATTATGCGGTTACATATACCACCAAGGTACTTATACCCCTCAAGCGGGTACTGAAAAGGGTGCTGGTTTTTTACCGTTTACCGGTGTTAGTCTCTTGTTTTTTATTGCAGTGTTTCTGGAGTAAGGTACTAAAAAGATACAGGTTAAGAAATTAATTCCTGTCAATATAAGTCCTACTCGTGGCAATATGCGAAGGGAGCTGGTATTATTTTTGGGCTGAAATAAAAACAATGATCACAAAAGTATAGCGAAAAGGACATTCATGAGCCCACAATTTAAAATACGATATGCTGAACGTATGAATCAGCTGCCGCCCTATCTGTTTGGCATGATCAACAAGATGAAGATGGAAAAACGCTGGAGAGGCGATGATGTGATCGACCTTGGTATGGGGAACCCCATGGATCCAACTCCAGGACCTGTGACAGACAAACTCTGCGAGGTTGCTGCAGATCCAAAAATTCATCGTTATCCGGTTGCCGGTGGAATGAAGAATCTCAAAAAAGAGATTGCCCTCTATTACAAACGCAATTACGACGTTGACCTCAGTGGAGAGGACGACGTTATCTGCACCATCGGTTCAAAGGAAGGTATTTCACATCTGTGCCTTGCTCTTCTCGGCCCTGGGGATACTGCCCTCACCCCGGCACCTGCTTTCCCTATCCATGTTTACGCTGCAGTTATTGCAGGCGCCAATGTGCTGCGCATTCCCATGAACTCTGAAGATATTTTTCTTGAACAGATTGTTGGCATGTGCCGGTCACTCTACCCCGGCCCCAAACTTCTTATGTTGAATTTTCCGCATAATCCAACGGGTGCACTTGCCTCAAAAGAGTTCTTTGCAGAAGTGGTGAAACTTGCAAAAAAGTATAACTTTATGGTGATCAACGACTTTGCCTATTCCAAAATCACCTTTGATGGACTGGTGGCACCTAGCCTACTTGAGGTTCCAGGGGCCATGGATGTCGGCGTGGAGTTTGGTTCCTTTTCTAAATCCTATAATATGGCGGGCTGGCGTCTTGGCTATTGCGTGGGCAATACCGAAATGATTGGAGGTTTGTCAAAAATAAAAGGATACTACGATTACGGTATATTCTCAGCTATCCAAGTGGCTGGAATTGTTGCCATGCGTGATTGTGACGACACTATCCTTGAGCAGGTGGAAGTTTACCAGAAACGCAGGGATTTTCTCTGCAAAGGGTTAATCAAAATGGGATGGGATGTGAATATCCCTAAGTCCGGGATGTTTCTCTGGGTGAAGATTCCCGAACCCTATTGTCAAATGGGCTCCATAAAATTCTCCATCGAAATGATGAACAGGGCCAATGTTGCTGTAGCACCCGGAGCCGGTTTTGGCGTTGAAGGTGAGGGATTTCTACGTCTTGCCCTGGTGGAAAATGAGAACCGGGTCAGCCAGGCCCTCAAACAGATCCGCCGTGCCTTGAAAGAAATAGACGAGGAAGTTGTCGCAGGTATCTTTGATCTGAGCCCGGATGAAAAGGAGCAGTCATGAGTAATGAACAAACATTTTCAGAGCAAATTGATCAACTGAAAGAAACGGTCAAAATCCTGCCAGATGATACCGCCCCAGATATTATAGAAGATACTGCTCGCCGCTTGGAAAAACTTAATTATGCTCCTCCGGTTATCATCCCCCAGGCAACATTTCTGAGATTGACCAAAGAAACACTTCTGGGTGAAATAGATAAGATCCTGGCAATGCCAGACCAGGAAGCCTGCGCTCTGGCTCCTGATGAGCCCAAAAAGTGTCAGGATTTACGAATTCAATTTATATCCGTACAAATTTACTACTACAAGATCCTGTCATCGCTTCGCCAGGGGGATGTTGATGCCTGGGATGAAGTTGATGAGCTGTATGTACACGATTAGCTCCATTTAGTACCTTACCCTTGAACTTCTGTAATAAAAAACAAGAAACCGAGGAATATCTTTTGAAATTGAGTTGTTAGCTATATCACCATGGTACTTATACCCCCTTGTGGGGTGTTAGATGTTGTCGAGGGCAAAGAACTCCTGGCTAACCGGCAGCTCCAGTCGAGATATCTCGGGGCCATGATGGCAAAAATGTAAAAACTGCATATCTCTGGAGCGTCGTACTCGTACAGGCGGGGATCCGGTCACAGTCAGGACTTCTTGATCGAAGCCTTCGTTTATCTCCTGCCTGCACTGGATGACGAAAAAAGTAACTGCGTTTCATATATAATCAGATATGAGGTTGTTCATTCCGTATAGCCGCGTTCTTTCTTTGAATCGCTGTCTTTGAAGTGAGCCATTCCAGTTTTCATTTTCCTGAATCCGAGTTTTTGATAAAATCCTTCTTTTCCAGGTGATGCGTTGAGAATGACGTTACAATTCGGAATTTGGGCCAGGATGTTTTTCATCAGTGTTGCCCCGAGCCCTTTCTCTTGAAATTCGGGAAGGACAGCACAATCATAGACAGCTGCCTGGCGGATACCATCGGAAATTGCCCGACCGAAACCGATTAACTGCTCAGCATGATAAATAAATACCGTTGCATGACTGCCCTCAAAAGCTCTTCGATGTGCATCGGGCCCGTGATACGCCATTCCAACAGTTTTCAATGTTGCCGCAACTGTGCTCCAGTCGACACCGTCACAATCGTATTTAACCTTTATTTCCATAGGATGAATATCTTGCTTGCACTTTATCTTTTTTCAATCTATCTCAGGCGGTTATTTTTGCCCTTGCCTTACGTTCCCGAGAAATCCGGGCCAGTTCATTTGCTACCAGAGCACTTAATACCAGCGCACCACCGCTCAGGGTATTCGCGGAGGGATGTTCCCCTGCCCATAACCACGCCCATGCTACACCGAAGATAACCTCAATTTGATTTGTCAACGAAATCTCAGGAGCTGGCAGTTCTCTGCTGAGACGAACCACAAGAAGGCAGGGTATGGCAACCTGGAAGATGCCGAGTAGCGAGAGCAGCCCAAGATCGTGGACTGATGCCTGGAACGGCCAGGACAGAGGCAGGGTGGCAAGAGCTGAGATCACTGCACCGATCAACAACGCCTGCAGCATATCCTGGGGCTTATCCTGTGAAGCGATTTCCTTGCCCCTGCGCATGCCAACATGCTGAAGGACCGTGAGGTTTACCGCAGCGGCCAAAGGCACTGCCAGAGCAACCAGAGTACCGACCAGGGAGAGTGTTCCATCTCCTTCATCAAGGAACATCCAGACTATTCCCAGGCCTGTAACGGCAATCGCCAGCCAGGTCGCCGCGGGCAGTTTATGATTGAGGAAGAGGCGGGTGAAGAGCGCTGTAATCAGCGGACCAATAGCTATGACGATGAGAACATTGGCGACTGTGGTCAGTGTCATCGCCACCATGAAGGCGGTGAACATGATGGACCAGCAGAGCCCTGAAACCCAGACAAATTTAGGAGAATGCAGCAGTCTGTGCCAGAAACCGGGACCGCGTATAAGGGTCAAGGCAATTGCCAGAGCCAGAGCGGTAAAACCACTGCGCCAGAAGGTTACCTCGAAGCTGGGAGCCGAATCCAGGTGCCGTGTTACGACACCGGCCATGCTCCAGAGTAAGTTTACGAAAATCAGAAGAGA
This sequence comes from uncultured Myxococcota bacterium, assembly GCA_964196355.1. Classification (GTDB taxonomy): domain Bacteria; phylum Desulfobacterota; class Desulfobulbia; order Desulfobulbales; family Desulfocapsaceae; genus Desulfomarina. Next base: position 9,821 of record CAXMTO010000173.1, on the reverse strand, counting down.
TATGGCTTGAGAGTGAGACATAGTTGTTCAAGAGATATACAAGAGTTACAAGGCAGATGCCGCAATCCCTCAATATTAATCGATGGTTGCCATGGCGGATATCAGAGCTGCAATTCCGCCTGTATTGAAATATCTGCAGAAATTCGGTAACCTATATGGTTCTATCTCTTACGTCAAGATATTACGTGCCTTTTGTCTCGAGGTGCACCCTGAAGTGTAGACGCCTTTAACAAATTTGCACAATGTTCACCAGAGGTCAGTCGATCCAGCCGCGTACGCAGCGTCGCTCAGACAGCAAGCATTAGCAATTATGGTTTACTGTCTCGATCTTCGGCCACAAGGCTACCTCCGATAAGCGTAGACTTCGAGTGATGAAAAATGCAGGCTAAGTTAGAATAATAATCAAAAGGACCACTTTATGTTGATCAAATATTGACATCCACTCAAAAAGGTTATAGTGATGGTGCCCCTTTTGTTCGGCAGGGATCAATTGACCAGGATGAAGCCACGAACTCTCTCCTGTCACACATGGTTTGTGGCATATTTTTCTTTTAAAAGTACCAACCAGTAATGAGGCGCACAATGGGCAGTAAATTACAAAATATCAAATTTTCAATACCCTGGAACCTCTTTCTTCTGACAGTGGGTGCAGTGATATTTGTCGTCGGGATAAACGGAATCATCATTCACCACAACTTTATCCCCGGTGGGTTGTATGGTATGTGCCTGTTTATTTTCTACAAGACGGATCTGCTCTCTCCCGGAATCTGGTATCTGCTCCTCAACTTGCCCCTCTGCATTCTCGGATGGATGCTGGTGAGTAGGAGATTTGTCCTCTATACCCTGTACTCCGTAATGGTAATAACGTGTGCGTCAGAGCTAATCACGATCGATTTCGGTATTCATGAACAGATTTATGCCGCGGTTGCTGCCGGGTTCGTCTGTGGAGCTGGCTGCGGCATTATGTTAAGATCACTGGGTTCTGCCGGTGGTCTCGATGTCATTGCCATAATTTTCAATAAATATTTTAACATTGGCATCGGCAAAACTTTCCTGATGTTCAACCTCGCGCTTTTCTCACTGGTCATCTCCAATTATGGTGCCGATATCTTTATTGCGTCCATAATCCTCACCTTTATCACATCAAATTCACTTGATTATTTTCTCTCGCTTTTCAACCAGCGAAAAATCGTTTATGTAATCAGCGAGTTCTCCAGGGATATTGCCAAGGCAGTTACGGCGGAGATGAAAATCGGCGCAACCTTTATCAAAGGCAGAGGTGCATATTCAGGAAGAGACAAAGAAATCCTCATGGCGATTACCAACAACATTCAATTGAAGCGGCTTGAGGAGAAGGTCTTCACAATCGATTCAGATGCCCTTTTTATAGTCGAAAACAGCTATGATGTTATTGGTTCAAGCTTCAAGAAACGAAAAATTTATTAGTACCTTACTCCTGAACTTCTGTAAGAAAAAACAAGTAACCGAGGAATGTCTTTTGAAATTATGTTGTTAGATATACCACCAAGGTACTTATACCCCCTTGTGGGGTGCTAGTACCTTACTCCAAAAACACTGCAGACAAAAACAAGCAACTGAGACAAGTACTTTGAAATTAAGTAGTTAGACATACAACCATGGTACTTATACCCCCTTGTGGGGTGTTAAAAATTAATCCTATTCAACCCGAAGATACCTTTAGCTCGCCTTTCTCATTAACTTTTTTGATTTGAACCTCGATATCAAGAACTGGTTAGAAGTTGATTAAATTCTCAGACACCAAACTGTATTTTGTTTCAAATTAAAAAGTTCACCCTTCGGGCCAACAGATTTTTCCGCAGCTGCTTGGTTGCCAAGCATTTGCAGTAGCTTACTGCAGCTTCATGCCCAGCGCCTCTACCTGCGAAAAACTTTGTTGGTGAAAAATCCGGGTTAGAGAAGGCTTGTGATCTGGATGTATCTATGGACAGTTTTCAAAGTACCCTCAAATTGTCCCCTCCCCTGTTGGGGTCAAATTCACTCACAGTAACCGTCGTACAAGGTTGAGAGTTGATCCGGAAACAGTTTTATCCCGAACTCCTGCGTAAGAATGTCCCCCAGGTTATCTTTTGACGAAATATCTGAAATCACCGTTTCTTCTCCTCTAATACGATGAAATTCACCATTTCTTAATAAACGAACGTCATCATATGATTTTCGTGAAACGACCAGGTTATTTACAAATGCAGCATCAGGATATGTGGAGGAGTAGTGATGCCCGCAAAGACAATCTGCTTCGGTATAATGACCGTTATCAAAACTGTATAGAGTGAACCACTCATTGACTTCTTCTATTTGAAGAAGATAGCGTCCCGGATCAGGCTGAATTATACGATAGACTGAGTCACCCTGGTTCTGAGGTGCTTCCGAGTCAAGAAGTAAGGGTTCGCGCGGGCATAACGGTCCAAAACCCACATCAACAATGTAATTGCTTTCTGGAAAGGCAACTCTTGTAATTCTGTGGGTTCGCGGGACATCAATATTACGATTGTGGAGTACCCGTGCCAAAACTATCTCACATTCAAATCCAAGAGAACATAAAACCTCAAAAAATATTTTATTATGTTCAAAGCAATACCCACCGCGTTTATTTGTAACAACTCTGTCAAATAGGGCCTGCGATTCAAGAGAAAGATTCTCGTGCAGCAGTACGCCAAGGCTACTAAAAGAAAAGCTCCTTACGTGGGCATCTTGAAGTTCTTTAATAAACGAAATAGATACTTCAGGCGGCCTGACCGCAATCCCTGCAAGGTAGTTCAACACATTATTTTCATTAAGCATATAAATATCTCACTTGGCACATGAAAAAGTATCATGAAATCCTTCGGCGCATACCACATAACTTATTCAGGTATGCATGATGTCAGAGTCCGTGTCAGGAGATATCGGCTCTATGCGCATACCGGTTTTTTGCGACAGAAAACAAATATTCATTTTTGAAATCATAATGTTAAAACACTTTCAAGGTACTTATACCCATCAAGCTTAAAACATTTTACTTCCAATCCTGGCGTCAGCTGCAGGGGAGACGAATGTGGCCTCACCGCTTTCAGCTTTAGGATATTGTACACCGACAATCAACACCTCTGACACGACGGGCCCCATCGACCTTGGTTCAAAATTCAATACCCCCAGTACCAGCCTGCCCTTCACTTCCCCAACAGGGTGTTGCGTAAAACGGCCGTAACTTGTCCGCCTGCCATATTTTCCAAAATCTACTATCATCCTATACGTTTGTTTATGAGTTCTGGTCTCCAGTTCTACCTCGATCACCCTTCCCACACGTATATCAAGCTTGGCGAATGATTCCTCAAACGAGACAACGGGTTTGGTTTGTTTTGCCATTTTATGACTCCTTCCTATCTACTGACTGTATTCAAAGGCTCTTTCTTTTTAATCTTTTCCCCATGAATCTTCCTGACCTGCTCTCTCGAACGGCCCTGGTAATATTCGATGTCTCCGAGCCCAGGTGGCAACTGCCATCACTGAAAGCAATGACTAACCCGAATTTCTCATAAACTTTTTGATTTGAACCTCAATATCGAGAACTGATTGGACGTTGACTAAACCCTCAGATATCAGACTCTATTATGTTTCAAATCAAAAAATTCACCCTCCGGGCCAACATATTTTTCCGCAGCTGCTTCGTTGCCGAGCATTTGCAGTAGCTCACTACAGCTTCATGCCCGGCGCCTCGACCTGCGAAAAAATTTGTTGGTGAGAAATCCGGGCTAATTATGCTACGCCACATTGTCCCAGAGTTGACGGCAGAGGGGGTAGACAAAACAAAAAGCCCTGGCTGCGCATTTCAACAGCCAGGACTTAAATGGTTTACTGGCGGAGTTCGGTTCTACCAGTTATCTCCAGGAACCGTACTTAAATCCAGACAAGTTTTCCTTTCCGCTTCTGTTAAATTTTCTTTATTTTTGATGGTTCCGTTCTGCTCGTTGGCATAGCAGGCATACTCTTTTCCTTCTTTATCATGAACCCATACCATCTTTTTATATTCACCCGAAATTATTTCACCTCGCATACTCATGGTGTTCTCCTTATGTATTTGGTAAATCACATTCAGCAGTACTATTGAAAAATGTATTTATCTTATCATGGCTTTTTTGATTGATCACTCGATCGATGTCTTTGCCATATTTACATTGTAATGATGTTGTTGCCGGTTTCAATGACAGTAAAAAAATCGGATGAAAACATCTGCTGCATCTGATTTAAGGGGAGCTTTTAAAAACAACCGGAAAGATAAGTAATGAGAGCTGGAATCGACAATCACCCTGACTCGGGGGAAATTGTATTTAAAATTGCCATGTTTTGTTTCAGCATCGACCCTTTCATGAGATCTCTCATGGCCTGGATCAAGTGATGTTTTTCTACATGGGGAATGAGTCTGTTTTTATCGATATTTGCCAGAATTGCGATATTTTGCATTCTTGAATCAAGAAGGCCCTCATGATCCACTTTGTACACTGTGATGTTCCTCAGGTCGCAGCTTTCATTTAAAACAGTCTCTGACACTTCTTCATCTGAACCCAGGCGAACACCCAGTGGCTGAAGTACGGTGTTAAAATAGATGAGGCAGCCTTTATCTCTTAGTGCTGTATCAACCCCACGCATGGCTTCATGCCTTTCCAGCGCTACAACAAGATCAGCCTTTCTCGCCGATATCATTGGGGAGTGGATTGTTTTACCTAGTCTCAGATGCGAGACAACTATACCACCGCGCTGGGCAAGTCCGTGTGTGTCAACCGCTTTTGCCTGAAGGCCCGCATGATCTGCTCCGCGTAATAATATTTCTGAGAGCAGTCCGATACCCTGCCCTCCAACTCCGCATAGATATATATTAAAAGACTTCATGTTGCCTATTCCGCTGTGTCGTTATCTGATAATAGACTTCGTGGGGCATGTCTGAATACAGGAACCGTCGCCAATGCAGAGTTCATTATTGACTGAAATGGTGCCATCACCATTTCGCTTAAAACTTGGACAACCAAATTTTTGAATACAGACCTGGATATTCTGACATTTTGCCTGGTCGATGTTGACATGATAGGGATTAAACCCTTTTAATTTTCGTTGTTTTCTAGCAAAGAGAAGCATGCAGGGATGCTTTGCGATGACCACATTAAAATGCTCTTCGTTTATAGCCTGCCTCACCAGGGTGCGAAGCTCTGCCTGATTGTAGGTATCCGCTTCAAAGATCGATTTTACGCCGAGTCCTTCCAGTACCTGCCTGATCGGGATAGCTTCAGATATTTCGTTGAAATTACTCCCGGATGCGGGGTTGTCCTGATGTCCAGTCATGGCGGTAGTGCCATTCTCCATAATTATCAGAGTGAGGTTGTGATTATTAAACAACGCATTGACTATGCCAGGCAGTCCTGCATGGAAGAAAGTTGAATCGCCTAGAAAAGCAACCACTCTTCTATCGTTGTTAAAAAGAGACAACCCTGAACCAATTCCAGTTGAAGCCCCCATACAGATTAATATCTCACCCAGATTATACGGTTCCTGGTACCCAAGGGTATGGCAACCAATGTCAGCTACTGTAATGTCTTCTTTGGCCAAAACCGCACCTATGGCGTGAAAAGCGCTGCGATGTCCACAGCCGGGACACATCTGGGGGGGCCGTGGCGGAATATACTCAGAGGGCTGAACCATTGCCTTACCTGCAGCCAGCAAATCAGGCCACGTATTTCGGAGGATTTTGTGAACCTTATCGGGAGTATATTCACCGATCCAATCATTTACATCGCTTTTGCCTGTAATTTTAACTGCAATCTGATGATCATAGGCAATCGCTTTTGTACTTCTTTCCAGCTCATCATCCAGCTCCTCGAGTATTTTTACCTCATCATGGAACTTGAGAAATTCCAGGATGATTCCTTCTGGCACAGGATAGACCATAGCCAGTTTGAGAATGTCCGGTTTGAGCGAGGCCTCCTCCAATACCTCAAGCAAAGAGAGATAGACCAGCCCGGATGTAATGATGCCCAATCGGCTGTTATTGTCCACCCGGGTGTGCAGCTGGCGCTGTTCAACCCAGTTTTCTATTTCTTCCAGCTGCCTGAGGGCTCTCTCTTTCATGGGATAGACAGCGGAGACCAGTGGAATGTATGGCCCATTATTACTGTTGAATTTAGGAGCGTTATCTGTTTTCCGTGGATGCCAGTTTCCAAATCCGACCTTTTCCTTGGCATGACAGACATGGGTGGTAAGTCTGAGAATTATCACTCTCCCAAGTTTTCGTGATAATGTTGCTGCCTCCTTGTAATATGAGTACACCTCCCCGGGGTTTGCAGGTTCAAGTACCGGGGTGTAGCTTAGATAGGCAAAGTGTCGGTTGTCTTGCTCATTCTGTGATGAATTAGCACCGGGATCATCGCCAAGGACTACCACCATGCCTCCGATAATATTGAGAAGGCTCAACTGGACAAAGGTATCTGCGGCAACGTTCATACCGACACTTTTGAAAAATACAGTGGAAAGATGACCGTTTAATGCAGCTCCAAAAGCCACTTCTGTGGCAACTTTTTCATTGGTGGAAAATTCAAAATAAAATGGCCGTTGATTTTGGGGAATCGATTGGATGGCTGTGGCAATTTCCGGTGTGGGAGAGCCTGGATATGAGGTAACTACACGGGTACCAGATTCGACCATTGCCCTGACCAGGGCAGTATTTCCCATGACGATTTCTTTAAAAGCCGATTTACGCAACAGCATATCACCCATATTTTTCATGCTGTTCCTCCTGATGGTGAAAGCCCAGTTCGTTCTATTTGCCAATTAGCACTTTCTCACACAACAGATGTTCCTGGATTAATTTCTCTTGAACATTTCGCAGATGTTTTGCCGTGAAGTCGGGCGGCCTGGATTCCCGTTGCGGCACTCAACTAACACCCCACAAGGGGGTATAAGTACCATGGTGATATATCTAACGACATAATTTCAAAAGACATTCCTCGGTTTCTTGTTTTTTATTACAGAAGTTCAGGAGTAAGGTACTAAACGGGGTTCAGCCCGGAAGGGCAGAACCCCGTTTATAAATGTAACCATATCTTTCAGGGCAAAAGCGTGAAAAGGTTCCTACCCTTGAAACATCCCCATTCGGGAAAAAATGAAAAAGAAGTGGTGTTAAAGCGCAGGCGATTCACGCATGATCGACAGAGTTTCAATGTACTCGCTCTGACCCTGATATAGCCGGGTCATCTCAATGAGCACGCCTGCGATCTGGGCCAGTGCCTGGACGAAATTCACATCTTCCAGGGTGAATTCCCATTTTTCCGCGGTATATACCCGAACGGCACCGATAGCCCCGTCGCCCACCAGGATGGGCACTGAGAGGATGGACGCGATCCCCTCGGCTTTTGCCGCTTCAGGATACTGAATGCGGGGGTCGTCACTGACGTCATTCACCCCTACCGGGTCCTCTTCCAGAGAATCGGAGATGGACTTCTTGACGCTGATGCCTCCCTTGTTGAGGTAGTCCTTGCTTAACCCGCTTGACGCCGCAACTTCAAGCTCATTTGAACTGTGGTTGATGAGATACAAGGCACACCCCTTGATATCCAGCGAAGATCGAATGCTATCTACCGTCATCTGAATAACCTTTTCAGTGTTTTTCGATTTAGTAAGAGATCGGGTAATTTTAATCAGGGTTTCATAGTTAAGTCTCAGGTTATTCATTCTCACCTCCTGTTCTGAAGTAGTGGCTGGTGTTGGGACGGGTTAGAATTATCATCCCCTCCCTCTAAAATTTCTTAAACTTTCGAGCAAGATAATGCCCGAGCTCCTCTCTGGACAGGTCGCTGAAATATCCGCAGGGGGGGTGTTATTCCATATAGCGGTAATGGGGCTGCAGAGAAGTATCGTCGGTTTCCGGCTGTCGAACCGTTTGTCATACCTTAACAGATTCACGGCTGGATTTCAAAAAATCTTCCAACCAATTTTCCTCACCTGTATTCCGTTGATTGCACCGTTCAAATAAGAGATGGCTCAGGATCAATACAAAAGATTCGAGACCGGTATCAACTAACCCCCTTGTGGGGTGTTAGTTGTTGGTTTGGATATATCTCCTATTCTGCATCCTCTTCACTCTCCCCCGCCACCACAACCACCTCTGACTATCACAATCTTCGCCAGCGGGTATTACGGATTTGCCTTAATGTCTCACCTGCGCAGCCGCCCATCGTAAATTCATGCCTGACCTGGCTACTCAATCTCACTATACCACGAATATGAGGATCTGACAGAATGATTTCCAGGTCGAGTGGCACACAAAGGACACCTCCCGTACATATGGAAACACCATATGAACAATTGTTGGACAATCATGAGTTTGGCCTACTCCCTCTTTCCCATCAACGTTTCTATTTTACCACAGAAAGCCTTTGGGAAAGCTGCCGCTGACGGATCAGCCGGAGAGGCCGGCCTGAGAGACCTTTATCAGACCAGTGTCTTTTTTAGTACCTTACTCCAGAAACACTGCAATAAAAAACAAGAAATTGAGGAATGTATTTTAAAATTATGTGGTTACATCTACCACCAAGGTACTTATACCCCTTGTGGGGTGTCAGATGATTCTTCAGCCAATAATTCCTTTTATCCAGACAATACTTTCTTTCATAAGAATTTGGACCAGATACCAGTCACTTCGCGGCTGAAAAACGACCCCGGTAAAGAGTTAAACGAGGAGTGCACCTGTTCCTCTTAAAGTATTTTTTGAAAGTAGTTGATCTCAGGTGAAGTTTGAAGATAATTGTAGATAAAAAATTATTAATATAATACTTTTAACTGATCCCGGAAGAATAGAGTGGTATATGACTTTTTGAAACCCTTTTCAGTATAATAGAGGGCAATGTGGTGTTTTTTTTTTGTATACTGCAAAAAGCTGTTACTCCTCGACTTCTTGACTGGGAGGTATCAGGAAACTACAGGCAGTACGCTGGTTACAATTTTTCTGGTGGTCTATACGTATACTTAATGGACTACCATACTATTACTTCTGACAAGGGGGAAACAAAATGAAAAATAAGATTTTCCGTACACTCGCGCTCGTTGCGACGTCAATCCTGTTATGGGGTGTCGCTGCGAATGCAGCCACTTTGAAGCTTGCCATGGATGCAGATCCGGTTTCACTTGATCCGCATGTACAGCTGTCCGGTGGAATGCTGCAATACTCGCACATGGTTTTTGATCCTCTGGTACGCTGGGCGCCGGATGGGAGTTTTGAACCACGGCTGGCTGAGAAATGGGAAGTTGTAAATGCGACAACCACCCGATTTTTCCTCAGAAAAGGGGTGAAATTCCATTCAGGTAACGACTTTACAGCAGACGACGTGGTTTTCACTCTGGCACGATTAAAAAAATCAGACGATTACAAAGGCCTTTTTGAATATTTCACCGAGGCTAAGGCTGTTGACGCAAACACGGTAGACCTCATCACCAAGGAACCTTACGGCCTGGTTATGGCTATGGCCACCTACCTTTTCCCAATGGACAAGATGTTCTACACAGGAAACGATCCTAAAAACAACAAGGCAAAAGACCTGATCATTAAGACTGATTATTCCTTTGCCAACTTTAACGAGTCCGGCACCGGTGCCTTCCAGATCGTAGAACGTGAACAGGGTGTCAAAACCGTATTCAAACGTTTTGCTGATTACTGGGACAAGGACACCGGGAATGTAAGTGAAATAGTTCTCACTCCTATCTCAGAATCTCCAACCCGTATAGCTGCCCTGCTTTCCGGCGATGTTGACTTTATCATGCCG
>CAXMTO010000172.1:0-3688 GCA_964196355.1 uncultured Myxococcota bacterium | reverse complement strand
TTTCATCGGTGATAGGTAATCGCTTTTTCAGCCCGCGCCAAAAAACGGGGTGGCCACACAAAACCACCCCGAATTCTGACACATAAATTATCTTTAATTTATCTTAGGACAGACTGTCAACGAAAAACCAGGCATATCAAGGAGATACTGCTTGAAGTCAAGATGTCTTGCCAACATCTTGAGTTTTGTAATACAAATTCTAACTCAACATGTCCAGTGGACACATTGATACTTTAGGAAGGACTCAGGACTTTTGATTGATAGCAGATATTTTAAGTGAGGAAAAATAAGTCTTTCACTTTATTGCTTGCCCTTAACCAGAGGGGAAAGAATTCAAATCTGTCCCCAGCCTGAAATCTAGAAAATCTGGCCCCTTTTATGCCTCGGTAATGAAAATAATTTCCCATGATACCGCTCCAGCAAAACTTACTCACTGTCATTTCCAGGCTTGTATTATCGTAACACTTTAGTCTCTGGATGCTTCCGGATCCATTTCTTCCAAATTGTGTCATCAAAATCCACCTTGGAAAGAACACGGCCCAAAAATTCACCCTGAATTGCTTTCAGGCCTTTCCGGGTAGGATACCACAACGAGCTCGTCTCTTTGTCATAGAGCACAAAGACATTTTTGTACGTCCAGCCCGACGGTGCGATGGTCAGAATCCGTCCATCAATTTCGCGGCTGTACACAGCTGCCAGGTCTGCTAGAGGTCAGTAGCCAACCATCACCGGATCCTTATTCTGCCAGGAATTGGCAATCTCATGCCGACGCAGCTTGTCAACACTGAACGTCTTTCCTCCTTCGATATCTTCAATGGCAATGATCCGCTCATTCGGCTGTATATTGTCATGACTGTCGGTTAATAGCGAATCATCGAGAGTTACAAATGCATTGCGACCAATACCGTATTGGAATTTATTGGGATTGAAGCCAAACTCCCTTGCTTCGGTAACATCCCATTCTTCACCATAACGGTCGACAATATATACACGACCATCTCGTTCCAGAACCCCGGCATTTCCATTTGTAATGAAGGAAAAAGATAACACACCCAAAAGTAGAAACAGAAGGAACCTGAATTTTCTAACCATAATCTACCTCCTCATTGCAAAGTGCAACATATCGAAAAAATAAGTATGATTCCCAAACAATCAACTTTGATTTACCAGGGAGAAAATGAGGGAAATAAGGAGGAAGAAGAAATCTTATTCTTTTACGATCGAAACAGATGGTGCAGGATGCCGGGAACCACGACTTGTTCTGCCATGCAGAACACCAGTTTCATCAAACCAGAGTGGATCCAAGGCGATAAAGCGCATCCAATCTCTTTTGTCACTGAATTTCTGATGATACACTAACCACATCTGTTGAGCAGAATCCCGGATTACACTTCCATGGCCGGGTCCAAACACACCCTTATCCTTCTTCATGATAGGGTTACCGGGGTACTTTTCAAAAGGTCCAAGCGGATTGTCAGCAGTCGCATAGCCCATGGCATAATCCATGGAGTTTGAACCGCCACCGGAATATAGAAGATAATATCTTCCTTCATGCATGAGCATCCATGGGGCTTCTGTAACTCGTATATTTTCCGTTTCCCATGGCTCTGAGGGTTCTAGAAGTTTGATTGGTGGAGTTTTCTTCAAAACTGTCGGGCCAGTCATTTCCTGTACATAGATATGCAAGGATGGATACGTTGCGTAGTACAGGTAGTATCTGCCATCCTTATCCAAGTACATGTGCGCATCAATAGCTCCGCTGACCAGTACGCCTTTATCTTGGAAAGAACCGTCAGGCGTGTCTGCGACTGCAACCCCTATACGACCGTTTACAGTATAATACAGATAGAATTTCTTTTCGTAAAGATCATAAAATACATCCGGAGCCCACAGCCCGTTTTCATTCGTCTCAAAAACAACCGGGCCTTTCTGCCAGTTCACCAGATCGAGTGAAACATGGGCATTGTATCTTTGATTATCACCGGTGACATACATATAGAATGTGTTTTTATGCGAGATGACCGTGGGATCACCAATACCTATTGTCGTTGATCTGCCCTGCCACAATATAGCAAAATTCTCTTCGTATATCGGATTGGAATATGTGTCCCCTGCTTTTACATCGGAAACGAAAGAAAGCGCCAGCAACAGGCTGCAAACGGCTATGACGAAATAACGCATCAACATCCTCAAATAAAAGTGATACATCTTTAATGTAGGGGTATTGTTTGTTCTAATTCAAAAATTATTTTTCATTATAATATCTTCCCAAATAAGGTTTTCATGTGGATACATGAAATCACTATTGAGACTGACTACTCACATAGAACTTGCCAAAACAGAAACTGTTTTTCAGCTGAAGTCGAGTAAAGGTGCGTACTGGCAATATTGACAAACTCATTCACGGTTATCATCTTATATTCTATTTTTTATTCAGATTCTTGCTTTCTTTTATTCCATGTAAATGTGGAAATAAATTTTTTTTCTCAATAAAATGTGGCACTCCGAAGAAGAAAAGCACTATCAGCATGCCGACACTAAAAGTCCATCCCTTATGGAATAAGATAACCGAACCAAAATAGTTGTATACAAAGGTAAGGGGAAGCATTCCCAGAAAGGTAGCAATACTGAATCGAAAAAGGGACATTTTGGTCAAACCTGCACCATAGCTTACCACGTCAAATGAAACCATCGGTAACAGGCGCGAAATAAAAACCATTTTTGTTAGAATCTTATCAGAACAAATTGTGCAGAAGTTGATGTGACCCTTTAGTAGTTTTTCCACTAATTTTCGCCCTAAAAATCTCGCAATAAGAAAACTTATCACTGAGCCAACCAGAGCTCCAATGACCGAGTAAATTGTACCTAAAAAAGGTCCGAAAAATGCTCCTGCTGCAATATCAAGCGGCAGACTCGGGATAGGACTTATAACAATCGCAATTACCATTACAACTATGTAGACAAGAGGGGCGAACCTGCCTGATTCAGTAAGCCATGCTTGCATGGCATCAGGTGAAAAGTAAGACATTAAGTCCCAAAAATAATTAACTAGGAGCAGGATACCAAGGAGTATTAGGATAAGAAAAAACTTTAAAAAAGTTGTGCCTTGCGTCAGATGTTCAGATGTAGAGATTTGTTTCATAATAGTTATTCTATGCATTATCTAAAGTTTTCCAAAAGTCCATATATCTTGCCAACATGTTGACTTTCAATAGGAGGATTACCCGTTAAGATATCCACTGGCAATAGTAACTTTTGAAAAGAAAAATAAATCTGTCCCCTTTTTCCGATGTCCCCTTTTTCCTCAAAAACCCTTTTCCTCAATTCCTGTTTGCTAAGAATTTTCTATAAACTAATGGCTGGATAACAATCTCTTTGAACTCAACAAAAGAATCACATTTACGAAACCTTCTCCGCTATTTGCTTTGCGGATCACTTGAGGGTACAATTATCCATAATCGGTAGAATTCGAAATAATGCAATAATGTCAACGTTGTTGGGTCAATTAGCAAAACAGACAAATGCTGAAAACAGGAAGACTTCACCCTAGGTTCATCCAAGAATTATATGTATAAAAAAATAAGTGATTACGGGATAATAGGAAATCTGCAAACCATCGCCCTTGTTGCATTGGACGGATCAATAGACTGGTTTTGCTTCCCCCATATTGATTCACCCTCCGTATTCG
>CAXMTO010000171.1:0-6640 GCA_964196355.1 uncultured Myxococcota bacterium | reverse complement strand
TTGAATCACGCACCTTAAAAAGGTACGAATGCAACTCTTGTGTACTATCAGTTAAAATACTCATTAACCACCTCTGACAAAGGTGACTTGCTGCAGGTTTGCCCTTCTCGGAAACTATTTAAATTTTAATTCATACTAATTTTAGGTTGTGATCAACTTGTATGCAATAGATCAAAAGAGAAGTTGCCATATATCTAAAGTTATGTATTTTGTTAATTATCGAACATAAATCGTGTAAGCAAGAGGTTCTCTATACTCCATGAAAAGATCACATAGATCCTCACCAACAATACCTAGTAAAAGTTAAGTTCAAAGAAGTGAGCTTACTATTTATCCTCTCGCATTGTTTTGAAGTCTCCAGAACCGTTAAAACGTAAAATTCTTATTACCCCTGACAAATAAGAAAAGGCCACCCAGAGTAGATCCAGATGGCCATAGTTTTATGTATTAATGAGCTTCCTGAATACCTCTATCAATAATAAGAAGTTTTTCTTCTCACAAGTCGTGACTTATGGGAACTCTTGAACAGATCAGAAGTGACTAGGATAAGTATGAGCGACTTCTACTTGATTGCAAATTATATCGACCGTTGACTTGCCTGTTTAGTCACGGATGCTAACATTACAAATATCCAGAGAAAGCCAAACCTGTCGAAAGCCAGGGGCGGAAAGCGGCGGGTCTTTCCTATCAAACCACGCAAGATGGCCGAGCTACCAAAGGATAATAACCCCTTTGGTGTGTTCGGTTTTTTATTACCAAAATCAAATAGATTGGAAAGGATAAAGATATGGCCATCTTAGACGAAAACTTAATTTCTGACTTTAAGTCTCAAATAAGAGGAGAGGTTGTCCTGCCAACTGATCCTTCCTACGATGAGGTTCGGCAGATCTGGAACGCTATGATCGATCGACGCCCTGGCATGATCGTTCGCTGCGCTGGAGTCAGCGATGTGATGCAATCGGTGACCCTTGCCAGTGAACACAACCTGCTTTTGGCAGTGCGCAGCGGAGGGCATAATATTGCCGGGAATGCTGTTTGCGATGATGGTTTAATGATCGACCTGTCTCAATTGAAATCGGTGCGTATTGACCCTGAGAAACGCCGCGCCTATGTCGAACCTGGAGCCTGCCTTGGTGACTTTGATCATGAAGCCCAAGCCTTCGGGCTGGTAACACCGCTGGGTATCAACTCGACCACCGGTGTTGCCGGTCTGACCCTGGGGGGCGGTTTCGGATGGCTGTCACGCAAATATGGTTTAACTATAGACAACCTGATTTCAGTAGATATGGTCACCGCTGATGGCCAATTTGTCCACGCCAGTAATAAAGAGAACCCGGAGTTGTTTTGGGGTCTGCGCGGCGGCGGCGGCAATTTTGGGATAGTGACCCTGTTTGAGTTCGAGCTACATGCGGTAGGCCCCGAGATCCTCGCCGGATTGATTGTTTTCCCCGCAACACAGGGGCCACAAGTTTTAAGTAAATACCGCGATTACGTCGCCACAATTCCTGAAGAAATGAACATCTGGGTTGTGTTGCGCAAGGCGCCGCCACTACCATTCCTTCCGGAAGAGGTTCACGGCCAAGAAGTTGTCGTGCTGGCTATCTTTTATGCGGGTGATGAAAAACGGGGCCAGACACTTATCGAGCCATTGCGCAGCTTCGGAACACCACACGGCGAACACATCGGCGTCATGCCCTACACGGCCTGGCAACAAGCCTTTGATCCGTTATTGACGCCAGGAGCCAGAAATTATTGGAAGTCGCACAATTTTACGGCATTAAAGGATGAGGCGCTTGCTACAATTATCGACTATGCAGGTAATCTGCCGTCAGATCAGACCGAGATCTTCATTGGACTTTTAGGTGGTGAAACCAGTCGCATTGCTACAGATGCGACTGCTTATGCTCAGCGTGATGCCCAGTTCGTACTTAATGTCCATGCCCGTTGGGATGCGGCTGCAGATGATCAGCGCTGTATCTCTTGGGCTCGGGAATTCTTTAACGCCTCTGCTCCTTATGCAACAGGCGGTGTCTATATCAATTTTATGACCGAAGAGGAAGGCGACCGGGTTGCAGCAGCCTATGGTGAAGGTTATCAGCGTCTGATCCAGTTAAAGGAGAAATATGATCCAGGCAATCTGTTCAGGTTGAACCAGAACATTAAACCTGCCACATAGTCATTAAGTGCATAGGGGTGCTTTTTCTATGATGGCAAACAGAAAGACTATTGAGCAGGAAAATTATTGACAGATCTAACCATGAGTCAGGAGACTGTAGTGGCTGCACAAGGGACCATTTGCATAATTGAAAATGACGCTCAAAGGCTTAAGGAACTGCAAAATATCCTGACCAAAAACAATTACACTGTTATTCGGGTTGTCGCTAACGACGGCTTATTTTTAAACACTGTTGATACGGAACCCGACCTGATTCTGCTCAGTGCACACATTACGAAAATCGTTCTGTATGAATTTCTCGACAAGCTAAAAACCGATAAACGGACTATTGATATCCCCGTTATATTCACAACAATCCTAGAAGACGTTGAGACTCGTGCCAAAGTAATCAAATCAAGCGATGACCAGATTCTTGAGCCATTCGATGAGCGTGAAGTTATAGCCAGAATCGAACGTCAAGTAACAGTTTCGAAGGTACGGATGGCTCTGCGCGAGTCTGAGGCGAAGTTCCAGTCGGTGATGGAATCAGCAATCGATGCGATAATCTCGGGTGATTCCGAAGGCAAAATTTTGTCATGGAACAAAGCAGCCACCGCGATGTTTGGATTCACTGAAGCTGAGGTGCTTGGCAATCCAATAGAAATAATTATCCCCGAACGCTATCGAAAGCCCCATGCCGACGGAATAAAAAGAGTAAGCTCGGGAGGGCCGAGCCATGCGATCGGCAAAACAGTGGAGCTTGCCGCTATTTGCAAGGATGGTGATGAGATACCGGTCGAGTTGTCTTTGGCAACCTGGTTCCTTGACGATAAACGTTATTACACGGGAATCATCCGAGATATAGGGGAGCGTAAACAAGCGGAACAGAAGTTTCGTTCGGTGACCGAATCGGCAATCGATGCCATCATTTCTGCTAACAATAAGGGAGAGATAATCAGTTGGAACCAGGCCGCTACCAGAATTCTTGGATTTACGGAGGAGGAAGCTGTCGGCCAGCGTCTTGAGTTAATTATCCCTGAACGGTTCCATGAGGCCCATCGCAATGGTATGAACCGCTTCACCAAGTATGGCAAAGCTCATGTCATTGGAAAAACGGTCGAACTGGCGGCGAGAACAAAAAGCGGAGGAGAGGTGCCAATTGAGTTGTCTCTTTCGACCTGGGAGGTCCGCGATGAACGATACTACACTGGTATTATTCGCGATATCGGCGAGCGCAAGCGTGCCGAAAAGGCTCTTCAGCAGAGCGAACAGGCGCTTCGTGAAAAATCGACGGAGATGAAGAAAAAGAACCAAGAACTTGAAGCCACTTTGAAACAACTCAACGAAATGCACAATCATTTGATCATCCAGGAAAAGATGGCGTCCCTAGGTAAACTCAGCGCTGGCATGGCTCATGAGCTGAATAATCCTGCTTCTGCCGCACAGCGCAGCGCGGCTCATCTGCAGGGGGTGCTTTTGAGATTACAGGAAGTGCAAGCACGAATGGGTTCGATTACATTTGTTGACCAACAGGTGAAAATGTTTATCGTACTCGATGAGATCGCCAGGGAGCGTTCAAAAGAGCCGATAGAGTTGAACATCCTTACCCGAACGGAGAGAGAAAACACCATTGAACAGTGGTTGCAGGATCATGGCAACATTGCTTACGGCGAAGTGGTGCCGGCTTTTGTTAACGTCGGTTTCGTGAGGGATGATCTCGAAGAACTGATGAAATCATTCAATGAAGAGCAATTCCCTGTCGTCATCGAGTGGATGGGCCTCAAAATTACGATATATAGTCTGGTTGGTGAAATCGGAATGGCCACCGGGCGTATTGTAACCCTGGTTAAGGCTCTCAAGACCTATACATACATGGATCAAGCACCTGTGCAATCGATTGATCTTCGCAAAGAGTTGGATAACACTCTCATCATTCTACGCAGCAAATTGAAAATGGGAGTTGAAGTTGTTCGCGAATATGCCGAGGACCTCCCTGTCATAGAAGCCTACGCAGGTGAGCTGAACCAGGTTTGGACGAATCTCATTGACAATGGGATTGACGCTATGGAGGGTGCTGGAACCTTGATTATCAGAGCAAAACGGGAGGACCCCTGGCTCGTGGTAGAAATAGAGGACGATGGCCCGGGAATAGCTCCTGAACATATGTCGAAAATTTTCGATCCCTTTTTCACGACCAAACCTCCGGGAAAGGGAACGGGGCTTGGGCTGAATTTAAGCCGGAACCTCATTGTTCAGAAGCATCATGGAAAAATGTCAGTCAAGTCGAAGCCCGGATCCACTTGTTTTACAGTTCATTTGCCGATGGACTTCCAACCTGCCGAAAAAAAAGATAATTAACGGAGGCTGGTGAAATGAATAAACCAATTATTATGGCTATTGATGATGAACCCCAAGTGCTTAATGCTGTTGTCAGAGACTTACAGGCGCAATACCAGAGCGAATACCAGATAATGAGAGCCTCCTCGGGTAATGAGGCAATGGAAGCGGTGAAAGAGCTCAAACGGAGGAATCTTGCCATTGCACTTTTTCTCGTTGACCAGCGAATGCCGGTTATGAGTGGTATCGAGTTTCTTGCAGAGGCTGTGAAACATTATCCGGAAACAAAAAAAGTTCTGTTGACAGCCTATGCTGACACCGATGTCGCCATCTCCAGCATCAATTCAATCAACCTTGATTATTACCTTATGAAACCCTGGGACCCGCCTGAGGAGAGACTCTATCCAGTACTTGACGATTTGTTGAGTGACTGGATAAATACTGTGCCGATACCTTATGACGGTATTAGGGTCGTAGGCACGCTCTGGTCGGCCAAATCACATTACGTCAAAGATTTTCTTGCCCGTTGCCAAGTACCCTATCAGTGGCTCGATATAGAGAAAAATGAAGAGGCAAAAGAACTTCTTGAAGCGGAACCCAGTAAAGAGATCCGGTTACCGACACTGTTCTTTCCGGATGGCAGCATCTTGGTAGATCCGGAACTCTCAACCTTGGCAAACAAGGTGGGGATGGCGACCCGTGCAAAAAAACCGTTTTATGATCTTATTATCATCGGTGCAGGTCCCGCAGGATTGACCGGAGCTGTATACGCTGCATCTGAAGGACTGAAGACGGTCGTTATTGAACGGGATGCAGCAGGTGGACAAGCCGGAACTAGCGCCCGTATCGAGAATTATCTCGGCTTTCCAAAGGGGATCAGCGGCGCCGATCTGACCCGCAGAGCGATCACCCAGGCAACGCGGCTTGGAGCAGAGATTTTGACCACCCAGGAGGTCAGCAGCCTGAGGATTGACGGGCCCTACCGGTATGTCATGTTGAAGGACGGAACTGAGTTGAGCTGCAAGGCCCTCCTGATCTCGACCGGTGTGTCTGTCAGACAGCTTCATGTACCAGGTATCGATAAATTAATCGGAGTTTCAGTCTATTACGGAGCTGCAACCTCAGAAGCAGTCTATTACAAAGGTAAAAAAGTTTATGTGATCGGCGGAGCCAATTCGGCCGGGCAGGGCGCAATGTATTTATCACGTTTTGCCAGCGAAGTCGTATTGGTTTACCGGGATAAATCTCTACGGAAGAGCATGTCCACCTATCTCATTGATCAAATAAGACAAACTGAGAATATTACAACTCTCCGCAACACAGAATTGACCGCTGTCGAAGGCACAAAAAAACTAGAAACCATTACGTTAAAAAACAAAATAAGTGGAGAGTCCTTTTCTGAAAGTGCCGATGCCGTCTTTATTTTTATAGGGGCTGTCCCAAGCACGGAAATGACCGGTGATCTTCTTCAAAAGGACGAGGGTAATTTTGTTTACACAGGTCCTGATTTGTTTCATGACGGTAGTCGACCGAAGAATTGGACATTGGCAAGAGATCCTTTCATCCTCGAAACCAACGTTCCTGGCATCTTTGCTGCGGGCGATGTAAGGCATGGTGCGATTAGACGAGTGGCTTCAGCCGTGGGGCAAGGGGCTGTCGCCGTTGAGCTGATTCATAAATATCTGGAGACTGTTTGATTCTGAATCGCCCCTGGCCTCGTAGACACTAATGCACCTCAGTGCATTCTTGAAATACCACGGGGGGAGAATTCACCGCCTATTTAAAATAGTCTCGGAAGTTGTGTCAGAGGCTAATGAGAGTCAAAAACGCTTGATTTGGGCAATTCCTAAACACCCTCCGACTGACACACTCGGCCTGATGTTCCTGGAGCGTTGTTCATAAGACATGGCCTAATGAAGCCATGTGGCTTGTTTGAGGTGTTTACTAGAAACCCTGACATTTAAGAATTATTGTATTTACCTTTCCCTAAAAAAAACAAAGCACCCCGAAAATATACGAGGTGCTTTGCTATCCTTTTCTTTCTTTGCGATTCCCGTTGCAGGAATCTGTATCAGAACACCCGACTACTGTGAGTCAGGTTTATTAGTTTTAAACTGATGATACTTTCCCTAACTGGTCGGGCGGATC
>CAXMTO010000170.1:0-4108 GCA_964196355.1 uncultured Myxococcota bacterium | reverse complement strand
TCATCGGTCTCATGGCTGCAACAGTTCCGGCATCTCTAATTATGCAGCGTTTCGGACGTAGGCGCGGTTTTATCATGGGCAACTTAACCGGCATCGCTGGAGCATTTTGCGCCATTGTTGCTCTGATGAATCAGCATTTTGGACTTTTCTGTTTTGCCACAACCCTGATAGGTATAGGCATTGGATTTTCAACGCTCTACCGTTTTGCTGCCCTTGAGGTGTGTGAGCCAGAACATAAAAGCCAGGCGGTATCGATGATCATGGCCGGTGGGGTTCTCGCCGCAATTCTTGGACCAAACCTCTCCTTGTACAGCCAAAAGTTGCTGCCCCAATTTGGTTTCTCCTCTGCGTTTGTAGGATTACTCGCTCTCTATTTCGTTGCTCTTTTTTTACTTTTTCAGGTAAATATCCCACCGCACAATATAGCCGAACGAGGGGTGCTGCAACGCCCATTAAGCACTATTATAAAACAACCGATATTCATAGCCGCTGCGTTGACCGGTATGGTAGGCTATACGGTGATGAATCTGCTCATGACTTCAACTCCTTTGGCAATGCAGCGCCATGGCTTTAGTTTCCCTGATTCTACGCTGGTAATTGAATGGCATGTCCTTGGCATGTTTGTTCCCTCATTTTTCACCGGCTACCTGATTCGTCGCTTCGGATTTACCAACATGATCATCGCTGGATGTGCCCTGATGCTTGTCTGTATTGGCATCAATGTGCATGGAGTCACGCATGCACACTTTATGATAGCCCTGCTTCTTCTTGGAGTTGGTTGGAATTTTATGTTCATAACAGCGACCCGCCTGGTAAGCGAAACGTATACTCTCGCAGAAAAAGGTAAAACACAGGCGAGTAATGAATTTCTGATATTCAGTATGGTCACGCTCTCCGCCCTGGCATCCGGTTGGCTTGAGAGTTCAGTTGGATGGCAGCGTCTTAATATATTAGTTATACCATTACTCGTCTTGACCTTACTTATTGTTTTTGCCTTACGAAAACAACTTCAAAAGATCGATAAACAATCAAGTTAACCGGTGTCAGGATACATTGTAAGCCATATTCGCGGCAGGAAATACTACCAGGTTCTCAACTTCGGGTACAATCCCAATTTTTTCGCCGAGTTGATGATTATGATGGCTTGAAACCAGAGCCAGGCACATTTCAGAGTTGGGAAGTTTCAGTTTATAAAGGATATTGGGGCCCCTGAATGATTTGTGCACAATCCGGGCTCCAACTTTTGAACGATCATCATGTAATACATCTTCGGGTCTTACCAGCAGGTCGACATGACAACCGCTCTCACAGGGTAACGATAGATTGCCGCTGAGCTCACCGAGACCGCAGGAGACCTGATTGGGGCCAGTCACCACTCCCCTGATTATTGCACCATCGCCTACAAAAGTAGCTACATCCAGTGTTTCTGGTCTATGGTAGATATTGTAAGCGCTGTCCCACTGACGTATCGAACCATTGAATATTACTCCTACCGAATCCGCTACAGAAAAAGCCTCAAATTGATTGTGAGTGACCATCAACGCGGTTATTCCCGAAGTCTTTAAAATATCTCGTACCTCAACCGTGAGTTTTTCACGTAGTGTTACGTCAAGATTGGAAAACGGTTCATCCATCAGTAACAGCTTTGGTTCAGGTGCCAGTGCTCTCGCGAGGGCGACACGCTGCTGCTGGCCGCCAGACAACTCGTGGGGATATGCTCTGCCGACATCCTCAAGACCGACGAGTTCGAGCAAATTGCCAACGGTTTTCCGTCTTGCCTTACGGGTACCTGCACTTATCCCAAAAGCAATATTTTCGGCTACGGAGAGGTGAGGAAAAAGGGCATAGTCCTGGAACACCATCCCGATATTTCGCTGCTCCGGGGGAATCATCATCGATTCTGAGGAAACCTGCCGGCCGGCGATAATTACTTCGCCCCTTTGAACAATCTCAAATCCAGCAATAATTCTCAGTAGTGTTGTCTTACCGCAACCGCTGGGGCCAAGCAGACACCCTATCTCGCCATTGCTGAGCTCAAGGGACACACCTTTTACAACATCCTCCCGGTCGAACGCTTTATAAACACCACTGACCTTGAGAAGCGGATTATCAGTCTGCATTCAATATCTCTCCATTTTCCTGATCAGAATAAATACCGGGATAATTCCAGCCAATACCAGATATAAACCCGGGAGTGCTGCACGCATCCACTCCCCTTCGCTGGTTAGTTCGTATATTTTTACCGCAAGTGTATCCCAGCCAAAGGGTCTGGTCATCAGTGTTATCGGCATTTCTTTAATAACATCGACGAGAGCAAGAACCAGTGCGGTGAGCAGACCTTTCTTAAGTAAAGGGAAGTGAATTTTCCTGAGTGTTTCTCCTCCCTTTTTACCAAGAATTGCAGCGGCCTCATCCAGGCTCGGTTTAATATTCTGCATGGCACTGTCTACAGATCCAAAACCAACGGCGAGAAATCTGACCAGATAAGCTCCCAGCATGACGACAACAGTGCCCTGCAGGATAGGACCGGACTCAATATTGAAAAGATAATGGAGCATTTTTTGTATCAGTTGGTCTCCCCAAACAACCGGTAAAACAATTCCTACAGCGAGAACGGTACCTGGCAGGGCGTAGCCAACGGTGGCAACTCTGCACAACAGCCGATTGGTTCTTGTAGAATCTCTTCTTCTGGCATAAGCAAGCAGGATGGACGCGAAACAGATCAATATGCCCGCCGCGGCGCCGAGCAGAAGGGTTTTGAAAATGTAGCCGGAGTAATTTACCGTTTCGCCGGATTTAATGACCTCAAGACTCCAGAGAAGAAGCTGCAGAAGAGGAATTACAAAGGCGATGGTCAGGATCATAAAACAGTACATGGTAACAGCTCCGGCCCTCCATCCTTTCAGTTGCAGACGGGATTGAACTGCTCCTCCTCGTGAACTGTCATAATATCTCATACGTGATCGGTATAGTCCTTCGACCATAACGAGAGCTAAGGCAAAAAGAACGAGCAGGGAGGACAGTTGAGCTGCTGCCTGCAGGGAGAAGAATCCGAACCATGACTTGTAGATGGCTGTCGTAAATGTATTGTAGTTGAAGATTGAAACGGCCCCAAAATCAGCGAGAGTTTCCATTAGGACGAGGGCGAGGCCGCTGACGATCCAGGGCCTGGAAACAGGCAGTGCGACTTTGAAAAACGTACGAATGGGACTCATTCCCAAGGTACGTGAAGCCTCGAGTATCGCCCTCCCCTGGTTCATGAACGCAGCACGACTCAACAGGTAAACATAGGGGTAGAGGGTCAACCCAATCACAATCACAACAAAAGGAGCCGTGCGTACTTCTATCATCTGGTTCTCAAATCCCGGCACTAATCTGATCATACGCTGCACCGGGCCGGAAAAATCCATCAATCCAAGAAAAATGAAGGCCATCACATAAGCCGGAAGTGCCATAGGGAGTGCAAGCGACCAGGAAAAAAAACGACGACCCGGGAAATCACAGGCCCCTGTAAACCAGCCTAACGAAACCCCCAGCAAAGATGTGAAACAGGCCACCCCCACAACGAGTATGAGAGTATTGGTGAGTAACTCAGGAAAAAGCGTTGTTACCAGATGCTCCCATATTTCTTTCTCCGGTGTCAGAAAAGAACTGAAGATGGTCGCTAGAGGGATAACTACAAAAGCAGCAAGGATCCAGACAGAAAATTGCCATGGATCCCTTTTGTTATGTTTGAAAATGGTCGTTTTCATTCAAACAGAAATCACTTGTAACCTGCTCTATCCATTAATTTAATTGCATCCGTTTGAAGTTTGCCATAGACAGCAACATTTAAAGGACTCCCTTGAAATGTACCCCATGCTGATACGATCGAATCAGGAGAGATATCAGGGTTTACCGGAAACTCCATATTCAGCGCAGCAAATTCGGCCTGGGCTTCTTCTCCTGCAAGCCATTCCAGCAGTTGTATGGCGCCATCCCTGTTGTCTGCATGCTTTGTAACACCAGCTCCGGAGACATTCATATGAACCCCGCCTTTGTCCTGATTCGGCCAGAAAATAGCCAGAGGAAGGTCAGGTTTTTTCTTCATCAACCTGCCGAAATAATA
>CAXMTO010000169.1:0-7881 GCA_964196355.1 uncultured Myxococcota bacterium | reverse complement strand
GAGGTGGCAGCAGACGGTGAACAGGGGCTGTTGATGATAAAGGAGCGTCATTTTGATATTATCCTGGTCGACCTCATGCTTCCGTCCATATCTGGCTTCGATGTTCTCTCTGAGGTAAGAACCCTTCACCCGGACACCGTCGTTATAGTCATAACCGGTTATGCTACCCTGGAACATTCCATTGAAGCGATGAAAAAAGGCGCTTTTGACTTTATTCCCAAGCCCTTTACACCGGACCAGCTCCGAACTGTTGTTAAAAAATCCCTGCGATACACCAGAGCACTGCAGGATATAACCGACTCCAAATCCCGACTGGGAGTTATGGTCAATCGGTTGACCGACGGCGTCATGACCACCGATGCAAACAAACATATAGTTCAGGCAAATCCATCATTTCTTCACATGATCGGCTACCATGGTGAAGAAGTCATTGGAAAAATGGTTGATGAAATCATCGATAATGACGAGATACAACTGTCTATAGAGCAGGCACTCAATATGCCTCCTGATACTTTTGCAGAAATTACAAACGAAATCAGTTTCTCCGGTACAACGGGATCAGGCGAAAAATTCTATAGCGCCAGCTGTGCGCCTTTCCGTGGTCGAACCAATGATAACCTCGGAACAATTACTGTATTGCACGATGTTACTTCCGATAAGAAAAACGCCAAAATGCAGTCTGACTTCGTTTCCATGGTCTCCCATGAAATTCGCAGTCCGATGAACTCACTGCTTATGCAGTTAAAAAACATCAGTGACGGACTCGCTGGTGATGTCACTGACAAGCAGAAAGAGATCCTGGGCCGGGCTTCAGATAAAATTCTTGCCTTAAATAACCTGGTGACCGAACTCCTCGATCTTTCCAGAATAGAATCCGGTCTCATTGCCCATGAAAAAGAACAGGTAGATATGTCAACATTGCTCTCGGAGCAACTCGCCTTTCATACCCCCTATGCCAACGAAAAAAACATCCAGATTGACCTCGATCTGGCCGGAAATCTTCCTTCACTCTTTGCAAATCGGGGGAATATGGACGAGGTTTTTTCAAATCTCATTACCAATGCAATCAAGTATTCGCCCGACCACAGCCATATAACACTCTCCGCTGTTCTTGAAAACGATTACCTGAGGACAGAGGTAAGTGACTCCGGTTTCGGTATCGAAGAGGAGGATCTTGCAAAAATATTCACCCGTTTTTTCAGAGTAAAAGACAAAAACACTCGAGAAATTCAGGGCACTGGGCTTGGGCTGTCAATTGTCAAAAGTATCATAGAATCCCATCACGGCAGGATCAGCGTTAAAAGTATTCCGGACAAGGGAACAACCTTCACGGTTCTTCTTCCTGTCAGGCCTGATTATACTCAATCTCCCCCCAGTTAACCTGATTGCGGAGCCATCTCTTTCCCCTCATCCGTGGAGTAAAATTCAAACCAACACTTGACGGCACTGAACAAAATATTGTAGTAATGCAGCGTTAGTACCTTAAATCTATTTTATGCGTGCATCTACCTCTTCAGGGGTGGGGTAAGACTCGAACTAATCCCATTTATTGGAATCAGATCGTAATTGACGATTTTTTACTTTTCAGCAACCTCTACATATCTCTAAACAGAAATGAAACCCAAACGCCACTTTTTGAAATCGACAATCACCCTGTGTATCCTCAGTCTCTGCATTCCACTCACAGCTCTTGCCCAACAAAGCACTCAAAGTTCTGGAAGTACCGCGACTGATCAGTTGTCTTTAAACGATGAGGGATATGAGAAACAAGGCTGGTGGTCAAGCCTCCCTAAGGAAAAAAAGATGGTGTATACGACAACCGCATCAGCCGCAGCAATTGGACTATGGGGGCTTGCAACCTGGGATTACGGTTCATCCGGGTTCCACAGTGCCGATGAGGGCATGTTTGGAGAAGATTCAAAATATGGTGGAGCCGATAAGCTGGGGCATTTCTGGGCCACATATGCGTTTTCTGACGCCCTGACAGGTCTTTACAAAAGCTGGGGTTATGAGTCTCGAAAAGCTAACAATTATGGCGCATTATCAGCCTTTCTTGTCCAGTTTGCCATGGAGTTTGGAGATGCAACCAGCGAAACCCAGGGCTTTTCATGGGAAGACGTTGTGTTTGATGGTATTGGGGCTTTAACAAGCGTCCTGATGGAACGATACCCTGAACTGGACCGGAAGATAGACTTCAGGGTCGAATATATTTTTAATGTTGAAGTAAATAATATCTTTGATGATTACTCGAATCAGTATTATTCAATGGTATTAAAACTTGATGGATTTGACTCAATTGAAAACAGTTTTCTCAAGTATCTGGAGTTCAGTGCAGGGTATTACTCCCGTGGCTATGATACTGATGAGGTTGAGAAAAAAAGGGCCGTTTATGCAGGTATCAGTCTGAATTTTTCCAGATTCTTTTACCAGAATGATTGGAAGAAAACGGGCAAAATTCTTGAGTACTGGCAGCCGCCTTACACAGTTCTCAAGGTCTCTAAGGATCTTGATTAACTGCTAGCTGTTCTGGGCAGGATAAAAAGAAAAAATCAGGACTCGGTTTAACGCCCCTTGAGTGGGATAAATATATTTATATCAAACTATTTCGGAAAATTAAACACGACCATTCAACCAACAGAGGAAGAGCAGATGAGAGCAATAATATCAGCAGAATGCATGGGTGACAGAAACTGTAACAAATTATGTGAGGAGGTCTTTGAATATGATGAGGATCAGCTCCTCTCAATCGTCAAATTTGATGAAATTCCAAAGCATCTCGAAGCAATCGTGCAACAGGCTGCAGATGAGTGCGGTGCAAAAGCAATTACCATAGAAGAATAGGCAGGCACACAAGATGGTCAGTTTCCGGGAAAGTAGAACTGCGCACAACCTGCTGCTTTCTTATTCTGCAGAAGCTCAGGCTCGAACGCGCTATAATTTTTTTGCAACGCGGGCCCTGGAAGAGAATTATAAGCAAATTTCCAAGATCTTCGATGAAACAGCCGAACAGGAATACGAACACGCACTGAGATTTTTCAAATTCTTCAATGGAGGAGAGCTTGAAATCTGCGGAACTTTTCCTGCCGGAGTAATTAAGGACACCCAAACCAACCTGCTTGCTTCAGCAGAACTTGAGCTCTATGTACATGACAACATGTATGGCGTTTTTGCTCAAGTTGCTGAAGAAGAAGGGTTTCGGAGGGCAGCTGATACGTTTATCGCTATAAACGTAGCAGAGAAACATCACGAAATGATGTTTCGAGGTCTTGCTGAAAACCTGGCATCAGATAAAGCGTTTTCCCGTACCAAACCGGTAACCTGGAGATGTCTTAGCTGTGGGTACCTGCACGAAGGTCTGCAACCTCCAGATAAATGTCCTGCCTGTGTGAAGCCCCAGACATATTTTGAGATTCATATAAAGAACTGGTGATAAAAGTGAGCCACTTCCTGCGTTTTGGCAGAGAGTGGCTCACCTGTCATGACAGATGAATAGGTGAAACTGCTCTCAAATCAGGGAGAGGATTTTGTTGATTGCCTTCTGCAGTTCTTTATCGTGTATTTTCCCTGCAAAATGGACAGGACTCTTCCCATAAAACGGGTCCCATCCAGCTGGATCTGCGGAACAGAAGAATTGTGTTTCAAGGCCTATTTTCCGAGCAGCATCGTCTGCAGGATGACCAATTAGCCGCTGTGCTGCCTCCCAGGTGGCCCCACACGGCGCACCTCGTATCACATCCACCTTTGAAATTTTTCCTTCGACGACCTCTACCTCAAATTCGGGTGCTCCGAATATTTCCCCGTATCTACCAAGACCGACCTGCCTTGGAAGACCACATCAGGTGGGGGGGGTCTTTACCCATTTGTCTATAATCTTTTTCCCCGACGAAATAATCGGTACTTTTTTTTCTGAACAGAGTGCGACAAGATCTTGTGAAAGATCCTGGTTTTTGAGAAAATCCAGCACTAAATCACAAGAAATATCTCTAGGAAGATACTCACTGGTATCATCCAGAACAGGGGGAAGTTCTTCATCAATAGAAATCACCTCAAGCTCAAATTGATCCCCTCCGTATTTCCTTACTCCCGCAATCTTCTGCTCACCGCTTCCATTTTGCTGGAAAATCAATACCCTTTGACGGGGTACAATGTGTTCGTCATCTTTCACGCCATTTCCCTCAAATTAACTCCCTTAAACGGGACTCGGTTCAGAAGTAAGTTGCTAAATATCCAGTCGGACCCATCTGGTACAATACCTGTATGCTGCTTCAAGAAATTTTTTCCTGTTCTGCACTGCGTGAACCAAGACATGGAATTCGCCAGTCTGATCACGATAAATAATCATGCCACCATTAATATCAATCCTTTCCTCACCATAGACAATGGTAATTGTGGACTGGATATCCTGAATCTCCAGCTCTTCATCTTGAAACTGGAAATATGCCATCTGCGCCATCGCATGATACTCATGCTTTGCGTGTGCGGCATCATTTACAGTAAACATTTTAATGTATCCCGCCTCCTTAATGGCGAGCTCAGGAACGATAATAGTGCTCACACAATCTGCCAGAATACCTTCTTCTGATGTAATTACTATTGATTTTGTCATATTATTCGACTAAGTGGAACCATTTAGGGTAGGCACTTTACCCTCTCTTACTGTTGAGGAAAAATGTCACCATGTTTTAATCGACTACCTTTGTTTTTTGGTACCACATACCACCCTTAGCCTATTATAGTGCACCGGTACGTCACCTATCTTTCCAAAACATAAACCTGTGACAATTCTACTGACAGTACTGTTCACGCAATACGGAGCCCTATGACAAATCCATCACAGTTACGAAAAGATATACTCGCCGCCAGAAATAACCTTACATCAGATCAACTCATACAACAGAGTAATGAGGTTCACAAGAACCTTTTAGACCTGAAGGAGATCATGGACAGTGCTACTATTTTCGTCTATGTAAGTTTTCGAAGTGAAGTAGAAACCTTCAATCTCATTAAAACGTTTCTTAATCTGGGAAAAACAGTAACGGTACCCATCACCAGGGTCAAAGAGAAAAGACTTGATGCCATACGAATCACTGATCCGGAAACTGACCTGGTTCCCGGATATTGTAATATTCCTGAACCCAGGAAAGAACTCTGCCTCGAACATAAAGCTGACCCCGCAGATATTGACTTGATTCTATTGCCTGGATCGGTCTTTGATAAGCGAGGTGGTCGTTTTGGTTACGGAGGGGGATACTATGATCGTTTTGTATCTTCAATTCCCAGGGCCCTGCGAGCAGGCCTTGCATTTGACCTGCAAATTGTTGAAAAAGCCCCGCTGCAGGCCCATGACGAGCTCCTTGATTTTATTATAACCGAAACAGCAGTTATCAGATCCAAACGATAAACCTTTGTTGCAAGCAGGAACCCCCGGCAAGAACTTCTTTTACATTCCTGCCGGGGGAGGATTTGATGACGCCAATCATCTGACGTTCCGATATCTACTACCGCCTTTGATTTTTGAAACGTATCGGTTTACTTAACACTGTTAGCCTTAGGGTCAACCGACGCAGCACAAGACGGACATTTCGCCATTTTATCCACTTCATCTGAAAAAATTTCCCATTCTTTTCCGCAATCGGGACACTTGAGAACGTATTCACTCAAAGCTTTATTACTTTCAAATCCAGGGCAATGTGTATCTGTCATAATTTTCTCCTTTTTTCATTTCCACCTTTTAATTGACACTCAACCGCTTTACCCACCAAGAATTAAACAGCACTCCAACCCTTTCCTGGATTAATTAATTTTCCAGTAAGGAGGGTTCCTGTCATGGCAAGACATTCCATATCGAGATAGTGGGCAGCAGTTGACCTGTAAAGAACCGAGCATTTTGCAGGGAAAAGATCATCACTATCATTAAAATTAACAACCACCGGGATCTTAGGAAAGGCGTAAAACCGGAGGGAGAGATCATACATATCGGAAGCAAGTATCTCCCCGCCAATCCTTTGAGATCGATCCTTCAGCATCTCTACATTACCAGAAAAAGTTGCTTCAATCGTCTTATTTGTGTTTGTTGTAAAATATGAGATCAGAGGGCCGGCATCTTTAAACTCTCTGTATGTAACGAATTCGTCGGCAACAGCTACCCTTTCAGATGTGCACATAAGGATATATTTACAGATCATCACCTGAACAGCAGGTGTTATTTTCCGCCCCTTCTCTTCACTCAGCCCTGCAGTAGAAAAGAAGTAGATTTTATCATAGAGCGGAATGACAAGTCGATCTCCATCTTTTTCAACACCCAGCATTTCCGCCTTATCCAGAAAACTCATCTGGCGGACCTGTTCAAGGTAGTTTTGATACGTTTCCTCAAAAACAGCTGCTCTCTCTTTTTTCATGTAGATGTATTCCTATTCCATGAGTTGCGACAGAAGTCCGTCTCTTTCATCTTCAAGATCAAGGAGGTCCATCATAACTCCCGGCTTCACGGAATGTGCAGGTAATCTTTTCTTTGTTTCAGCTATCTCTGCTTCAAGCTCCTGCAGCCTTTTTTGAATTTGATCTCTTTCTGTGATCATCCTGAACCTGTGTGTGCAAGCTTTGATAGTACCTCTTTAATCCATTCTTTTTCCGCCTCGAGAGCTTTGCGCTTGGAGGTGCTGTAAAAAACCCTGTCGCCGATTTTACGGCTTCTGTTGAACATAACAATCAGATATCTGTCTTTTTCCGTAAGCAGATCTTCAACCCAGAGAACCTTCTCAATGTCTAAACCAAAGTCATTACATATATGCCTGACAAATTTTTCCGGTTTTTCAGATATGGATTGCCCCTCCCCGGTCTTCGAATAGATACAGATATACTGTTTCAGAGGTTTTACCGAACTGTCAGCATCGGCACGGTCAAAAATTTTCAGATCGTAGGCTCCGGGGTACCAGGTTATTGGTTCCCGGCCATCCTTCTTGGTCCCGTCCCAACTGTATCGTCCATTAAAAAGTGTCATAGAAAACAACCTTCCAGGTTGATCATTTCAACGCGTAATTCTTTTGAAGAATTAGAACCTTTCTCACAACTCTCGCCTACACATCGTTCTTCATTTTTTCAAGTTTATGTACAATGTCATAAACTGAAGGAGGTATTGTTTCTTTGTCATCAAAAGGTCGCACACCTTCCCTGTCTGCTGCTATGATCTCTTCATGTTCAGGGATAAAGCCGATAATCTTGAAGTCAGAAAGAGACTCACGGATGAGCTGCTCATCCTCAACACCTTTTACGCGGTTGCCAAGAACAAGAATATTCTTAATACCAATATCCTGACCAAGTTTTCGGATTTTCTCTGCTGCGACTCTACTCCTCGCCCCTGGATTCACTACAACAATGAGGGCATCAACAGATGATGAAGTTGCTCTTCCGAGATGTTCAACACCGGCCTCCATATCCATTACAACTATATCATCCCTATAGAGAACAAGATGATTCATCAGAGCTTTAAGGATGGCACTTTCAGGGCATATACACCCGGAGCCGCCACTCTGCACAGTGCCCATCACCAGTAGTTTGACGCCATCTTTTTCCAGCGAAAATCGTTCGGGTATATCATCAACCTTCGGGTTTAAAGTGAAAAAGCCTCCCATTGTCCCGGGCTCTGCACCTGTCCTTTCAGCTATCAAATCTCTCAATTCAGCAATTGGGGTTATGGGCTGATCTTCTGATATTCCAAGTCCGGCAGCAAGATTCGCCACTGGATCCGCGTCAATCGCAATAACCTTGTTTTGATTCTCGGCCGCAAAGCATCGGGCCAAAAGAGAGGTCACTGTGGTTTTACCAACCCCACCCTTACCGCCTATTGCTATTTTCAAACTCAATTTCACACTCCTCTGTTTT
>CAXMTO010000168.1:0-6046 GCA_964196355.1 uncultured Myxococcota bacterium | reverse complement strand
TAAATGATAAACTTAATGGAGGCTAGTGTGACAAATTCTTTTTCTAAGACATTTATATTTGGTGTGTGTTTCGGGTTTAGCCTGCTTGTGTCCAGTATTGCAGTTGGTGAAAATCAGTCGAAGTCTGAGGCCCTGGATATTCTCAGCAGAACAGCTAATTTTATGGAGGTGCAGGCTCAATTTTCGATGAGTGCCACTGTTTGGGAAGACGTTGTCACAGATAGCGGCACGAAGCTTCAGTCGGCACGCGTTGTTGAATTGAAACGGCGATTTCCGAACAAATTTCGTGCAGACGTTTATACAGCTGGACTTAATTTTACCTATGCGTATGACGGGGGGATGATGACCGTCGTCCAACATGCATCAAAAGCTTATGGTGAGTTCACCGCTCCAGACACATTACGTGAGACATTAGATGTTCTTCAGGAGAGACGCGGTATTGATATCCCACTTGAAGACGTACTCTATAAACGTCCATTTTATGATGCGGCAGAATCAGCGATCTCAAGCCAATACATTGAGAAAACAAAAGTTTTTGCCAAAGAAGCACACCATCTGGCATTTCAGCACAAGAATATTGACTGGCAGCTGTGGATTCAAGCTGGCCCAGTTCCGGTGTTACTGAAAGCTGCAATCACCTACAAAACGGAGCAATCCTCTCCTCAAATGATCGTGATCTTTGATAAATGGGATTTTGTGACTAATCTTCCAGATTATGTTTTTGATGTCGATCTCTCATCGGATTACCAAGAGTTCAATGTTCGTACCCTTGAAACTACTAAATAATTACATTCAATTTTGAGAGGTTCTTTCATGCATAGTTCAAAACGTAATCGTCATGTGAGTATTTTCATTTTAGCTGGCGTCATTCTCGTTGCATCGTGTGTTAACGCATCTGCCCGTACTGTACGAAGAACAAGTGTTCACACCAATCGAGGTAGTGCACACCACAGGGGTGTTCATCGCAGTGTAACCGTTGACAGTCACCATCATCATGGGGGGGCAGCCCTTGGTGGAATGTTAGTCGGCCTGGCAATTGGAACTGCGATCGCGAAACCGCCACCAACTTCGACAACTATTGTCGTCCAAGGCGTCACATACTACACCGCAGATGGAGTCTACTATCAGCCTGTACAGGCAGGAGGGTATGTTGTAGTCGCCGCACCTCCTGGCTATTGAACAAGACCCACTCAAGGAAGCCGATGGCTCCCAAAACCAGTGACCTTTCGTGAGTTTTAGAACAAAGTTAGTTACAGCCAAATTGTAGCTTCTCTGCTACAGGGTCAGATTTGAACAGAACACAAATTTCAAAAGGTAGTCCTCCGAAAAGTGGTTGAGCTTCGACCTACCAATCCGAATCACGTACCACCCTTTACTGACAAGTGGTGCCTACTGTGAGTCTGCATGGACACACGTTATCGCAACGGTAGAGGTTATTATTGGCAACGTTAACCTTTTAAGTAAACTCTTAATTTGACCTTATTCCTGTAAACCTCTGATTCTCCATCAGCGAATCGCCCAACCTATCTGAAACTGTAACTTCACAGGAATAAGGTCAACATCAGGATTTTTCCCTGAAGCAGTAACCTCACAATAGACATCTATTATTGGAGGAATGGGTCAATATTCAGACCTTCGATATGGCTATCTTAACGCCTTGATCACCCGCCAAAAGGGGAACTGGATTTTGTTTTATAGCACCGTATACACGAAAATTTATTACTTCTAGAAATGGCGCCCCTTTTGGTCGGGTGTATTAAATTGGTCGGCAATTTTTGCCGTTTTATTTGAGGATGATTGTGTATGCCCATTTTCTTACTGGTCAGAACGGTAACACCTCAGCACGCCCGTCGTAAAAGTGCTCCAAGAGTTCAAACACCGCATCCCTGGTAACACCGCCGTCAATACATAGGCAACCATCGGCGAGACGATAAGGCAGTTTGATTTCGTCAAAGTACTCGATCAGTTCTTTTTGCTCAGGTTCTTTTAGTTCTCCGGCATCCGTTCGGATGTGCCACAAATTTTCCTCAAGCCGTACAATTCTCATTTCCATCTCTCTACCCTTCTTGCCTGGTTCGGCGATTTTGCCGATTTGTTTATTGCTGGCTAAGTAATGCAAAACTCACAACATAACGTCCTGCGTCTCCATTCAATCTTCATTTTTGAATTCACGAGCTTCTTTTATTCCATGCCTTTATTGCTTCCTCTTTTAACTCGAAATCATCTGTTTCTGCATGCACAAGACAGGCATCATTCATGCAGCTTACATTCCAATGCTTTATGTCCTTTATTTTGTAATTATCAACTTCTGGCTCTTTCCCACAAAAAGGGCAAGGTAATAATTGTTTCATAAAATCTATAATCCTATACTGTTTCGTTATGTTGGGATACACAACATAACATGTGCCTCAGGCCATTTTGTCATCGGCTTAAGAGTCTTTTTAGCCATTGTTAATTTTACTTACATAAATCTCAACATATTTCTTCATATGCTTTTTTTAAATCCATATACAATTCATGCAATCTTGAATAACCATCATCGTTCTTATCTGGATATTCATTTTCGTCGTCAAGTACCGTGGATAATACATCAAGGATACAATCTAAATCCCAGCTATAAAGTGAAATAGGCCGTGTACCTTTGTATTTCTCAATTTTAGTATCCAATCCAAAAGCTTCACACATGTGCCAAGAATGTCTTTGAAGCTCCTCAAGTTGCATGCCAGATATTTTTCGTTTTATTGGTATATCATTTTTACCTGGTTTCATATCATCTGCCTTTCTTGCCGAACAGTGTTAATACATGGACAATGTCCATGATATTGCCTTATGACTGGCCACTCTTTCCAATTATCCCGATATTAAGCCACAAAATATGGAAAAAGGTGTCCACTTATTACTTTTTTTCTCATATTTTCCACCATAACAGATATTAAGAGTAGACAGATGGAAAATGGGAAGTTCATTCAAAACATACCCAATAAGTGGTTGCAAATATGTATCACACTATTAGGAATGAATCCAGTGGCAAGGTTAACAAGGAAAGCGATGTGTGCTGTTTACCTTCTTCCTGAATCTATCCAGCCTGGGAACAACCTCCTTGGGTTGACCTTATTCCTTTAAATCTTCCTTATGGACATTAACGACCACGCCGACCTGGTATTTCAATCCACAAAGAATGAAGATTTCGACAACCAGGTCGACCAGGGCACGCGGATCTCGAGGCCGGCCTCGTCCTGACCCGGCATTAAAGCCATGCCATTTTTGTTGTCAGTTGATCTGTTAGCTTACGGGCCATAGATGTTCTGTGAACCATCTCGGACGGGCAGTAAGTTTGAATGTGTTAGGTATACCTTGATGACCGATATAGGTCGTGAATTGGTCGGTGAGTTGAGCAGGGATTTGCAAGATGAATGTTATCCTGTTAACTTGATATCCAGTAAGGTTGTCATGATATAGAGAAGGAAGTAGGGTATCTTGTTGATTTTACGTTGTCGATAATTTCTTCTCCTCCGGAGCTATAGGGAAACCAGAGAATAACTTGTTATACGCTTAGTAATTTAGCTTGATTGGTTTTATTTCTCGTTTGTACTGATTGAAACGATATGGAAAAAGAAATTCTGTTATTGCGAATTAGCTATTGGGCCGCAGCAATTGCTGACTTTAGCATTGCGTTTTCAGTGTTAATACCGGAAAGAATGGGACTAACCGAAATTGTATATCCAATGGGTCTCATGTCAGCCGTTGCCTTTTCCTGGGGAGTTTTACTATTATTTGCAGACAGGCACCCCTTAGAACGACGTTGGGTATTAATTCCAACGATAATTGTTGTCGCATTACTTTCCGTTGCAAGAGTAATATTTACACTTAACGGAACCATCAAATTTAGTTTGGCTTTTTTCCTTTTGGGGGTCGGGCTAATTATTTTCATTGCATATAGTTGTTATTATACGAATAAATTACACCCAAAACGCGTATAACCAGTCACTAAACCGGACCGTCCAACCTTAGCGTTCCAGCGGATTGTCTCCGCGTCGCTTGCTCCTGGACGGCCCACAACACGGGCCGGTTAGCTCAACGTTAACATTGCCACATCGAAGTTCTGAATATCCTGCCAGTAACCCTATTTGACCTTCTTCCTGTTAAGTTTTAATTTGATTATACCCAAAAACTAGCCAGAAAAGGAACATTCTGACGTCAAAGATGTTTCCACAAAATTAATGATCTTGAAACATCTTCTCCTTGAAAGTACATTTTTCCTATCAGGCTATTCAGGGTGCTATTTTTTTTCAAAGGTCAAAAACACCTTTTTATGTTGCTAGGTTTTCGGAGATGACCTCCTAATTTCAATTTCAATAGTAAGGTAATGAGTAGGCATGGGAGAGCTATGAGTAACTTCGGTGGGGCACGGCGATGGCTCCCTTTGGTCCATATAATGACAGGAAATATGAAGAAGTTTATTAATGGTACTTTTCATGGCGTTTCTTCAGGCTATCTACAAGAATATCTTGATGAATTTTGTTATCGATTTAACCGCAGGTTCTGGGAACCAGAATTGCCTTTAAGGTTGCTCAATACATACCTTGCCCACGTTCCTGTAAAAAATAGCTGAGTTTTCTTAAGAGCCACTTTCTTTTTGAGAGCGTTCATTAAGGTGTTTCCACAATACCTTGGAGGGGCAAATCCTGAAGACACCATTAACAATACTCCCTGGCATCAAGCACCCGATCATTTTATGCCGCATACATCAGGTCGAGTTCGCCTGGTTGACCGCAGCTGTCCGGAATGCTGGAGTAATCGGAACCATCGCCTGATTAACCTAGAAGAAGCGAAGTTGTCGATCCGTGAAAACCCCTTTTTCTGAAAGCTTCGGGATTTACCGATCTTGAGATCCGACATCACGAAACTCTGCCGAGATCACCCTGCGCCACGGGACAAGCGAGTTCGCAGTACCGGCAGGTTTTGACGACCTCACTGGGCTCGTCGATTCCCATGATCGCCCCTTCGACCATAATCGGCTCGGAATCACGCTTGTCGTTCTCAAGCTTGCAGAGCGCCCTCTCGTAAGATCCACTTCGATATGCGTCCCGCGGACAGGCACGGTGGCATGGCCTGTCGCAGCCTTCACACGGGTTAAAGTCAAGCGGTCCGGTGGGCGCCAGCTCGGCTTCAATAAACATACCCCTGAGGCGGATCTGTGTACCAAATTCCGGCGTAACCAAAAGGTTGTTTCGGCCGATCACCCCGAGTCCTGCCAGATGGGCAGAATCTTTCAGGAAAGTTCCCCCGAATTCTATCTGGTACGGCAGAGAAAGACCCTTGATTCCATGTTTTTCAGCCAACCAGGTGCGGAGCGTGCGCGATTGGGCGCGCATCACGCGGTTGCCGGGGGTAAAGCCCGGCACTTTCATGCTCCACCAATCAAGTGCAGGTTCCGACTCCGGATGGGCCTGCGCCCACACCAGCACTGATTTATGCGCTTCGTTCCACTTGAAACCTTCGAATTTGAAGAAATACGCGGAATTGGGATCGTATTCTTCGTAGAACGGTTTTTTGCTGTAGGCTTCATAGGATGGAGAAGCTTTCAAATCTTCGATCCTGGCGATTCCCGCCAGTGAAGCTCCCAGTTCTTTCGCCTTAGTGACGATGGCCTTCTCTATCATGTTGTCATTCGGTTTCATGTTCTCGTACCCTTCCGCCAGTAATCAGGGCAATCACTTCAGCCCTTCATTTCTCAATAATTTTTAATCTTAACCTTACCTGACAAGTTACTCTTGCGACACGGGCCAAGACATCCCATGCCGGACGCTACCTATCCCTGTCCATACAGACGCATCATCCATCATCCCCCTCACTACCTCTCTCAAACGACCTCCCCCCTGTTCCGTGAATGTTATAACACCTTCTAGGAGCTTGTCCGAGAATGCCATTTTGTCCAAACTCTGCGTTATTTCCAAAAAATAATGCTCCGGTAAGCGAGGCACGAGACTCCGAGATATTAACTATATGACTGTGCGTATTTTTTGAAAATGCCTTGATTTTAAAC
>CAXMTO010000167.1:0-6619 GCA_964196355.1 uncultured Myxococcota bacterium | reverse complement strand
CTCATTCTCACTAGTTGATTGTCTTCAGGATATAGCCGGGTGGCTTGTAGTTGCATTTATATGGCCCAGGGAATTTATGCCACATATCTGCAAATACAATATTGCTATTATTATACTGCCAGTGTTCATTATGGAAATTTTCTTTGTAGATAATGTTCTGACACTATCCAATGTAATAGGGGCTGTATTCGCTGTTTTCATTTGGTGGGGTATTCTTTCTCGGTCACGCGATAAAGATATATTACTCGTGATTTTATTATTGGTCGTGATTTTTTTGCAGGGATTGTCTCCGTTTGCCGTGAGAGAACATTATGCTGCTTTTCAGTGGCTTCCATTTTCCGGATTTTTAACCGGATCAATGCTGGTCAATACCCAGGTACTATTTGGCAAACTCTTTTTCTATGGCAGTCTGATCTGGGTGATTTCCCGGAGAAGTTCGAATATAGCACTTGCTACCGTATTCACAGCAATATGGGTGTTTATGATAGAAATAGGCCAGATATTTTTTTCCAATCATACACCGGAAGTCACCGACTTGCTTATCGCGGTTCTTACAGGTATTGGAATTCATTATTATCATATTAAGTATCGCTGCCTGTCTGAAAGGCAGAGCACACAACAACAAGAAGATAAGAATCTTGTGGGACAAAGCTATACTAATCGTGCTATAGAAAGCAAATCAGCCACATTTCCTCTAAAGGGTCGGATATATGCTGCGTTAAAAACCCCCGTAATCCTTTTGTTATTGGGGTGGGTGGGGCCGGCGATCATTATATATATGGTTCTGAGAATGCCCGGAATCCCATATAACGTAAGAGAACTGTTTCATGGCGGGTTGTTTGATATAGGCATTTTTTCGTTCGCTTTATTATGGATTGGTATCAGTGCGGCATATGCAGGAGACAGAATTTCATCTTCCCCACGTTCGTATATAACCATACCAAGGCTTGTATTTACAACATCCATCATCAGTTATTGGTTACTTTCTAATTCTGTCACCACAGAAAGCATATCGGATATTTTAGGGTCAGCCAATATGTTGCGGCAGGTGAAGGAAAAAAAGATATGGGGGGATATAGGTGCAATCATTTTTTCAGTGATTGATTGGCCTGCTGGCATAGAATTCTTTGAGCGGATAATCCGGTATCTTGCTTTGTATAGTCCCCTAGTATTTATGTTGGCTATTTTCTCAGCTACAGTCAATGATCTTACCAGGAAACCGGGGATGCCAGTGTTCAGAAAATTGTTATTTTATGTAAGCTTCTCCCTCCCATGGTTAGTGCTATGCAAAGTCATCGCATTCGACTACTATTCGACCGATAATCTTATTGAACTGATAGCGCGTCCGGGGAAATATGGTCTGGGAGGTGGGGGCTATTTATATCTACTGCTTGTTATCATAACCGCAGTCAGTACATTTATCGCCTGGTCAGGCAGAATCACATTGAAGTGGAAAATCACCGCAGCTCTTTCCTTCGCAGTATCAGTGCCAGTGGGGTGGTGGCTTCTTAACAAGGGTCTGGTTACTAATTTTACCAAATACAATACAGCTTTTTCCGGCGTAGATTTTTTATTGGGGCCGGACCGCAAACACAAATTGCCTCAAACAGTCTTGTTTCTCAGGTGGAGTGTTTTGCAGACAGTCGCCATCGCAATGCTGGCGTATGGTCAATATATTGCGTTATTGTTTCTCAAGAGGTTTAACTTATTGATAAAAATATTTAGAGAGAAATCTCTCAACTAGTTTAACCATTTAACAAATTAGGCGTAAACGGCCGCACCCAGGCGGCAGTTTGGACCATCCGTAACCATATGTGTTCGAGAGCAAACAGCATGCTGCATGTAAAAACAACCTATGATATAGTGAGCCTATATTTCATGACAAAGGAGTTTCACTAAAATGCCCCCATCATCCGTCGACATAGACCCCGGCCGGCTTTTTCATGAAAACAATGACATCGGTTTTCAAAAGTCGAAATTCAGCCGTACCCTGATCAAGTGTCTGATCTTTACCGTTGTCTTTGTTCTCAGCGCTGCCGTCTGCCTGACTTACACCTTTATGAGGCCTGCCGTATATGAAAGCCGGGCAGACCTGCTCTTGTCCCCCAATCTTGCCGAGAGCGATACAAATGTGGAAGGTGGCACAGCTATACAGGACATTGCCGTGCAGAGCCAAGTCCTCTTAAGCCGTGATTTATTGACCCAACTCCTTGGAAAATTATCAGAAAACAAGGAAAGCGTGGAAGCAATCCCTGCAAATTTAACTGCTCTGAAAAGCATGGTGAGGGTCACGCCGGTAAAAAACAGCACCATCGTCAATCTGCGGGCTGAGGGTCCCGATAAAGATATTCTCCCTATCATCGTGAATACGTGGCTGGATCTGTACCTGGAAAAAAATTCACAGATGCAGACCTCAAAGTCAAATAATGCATGGGAATCGCTTCAACAGCAAATCCTTGAGTTGGATAATAAGCTAGACAAAAAGCAAATGGAGCTAAACAAATTCCGCGATAAATACGACATTGTCTCAATGCAGCGGGATGAAAACCAGATACTTTCAGAACTCAAGGGACTAAATAAGGCGCTCAACAAGGCTGTCGAAGAAAAAGTGGACGCCGAAGCAAATCTCATTGCCATCAAAGAAGCGATTGAACAAGGAAAATGGGCGGGCAGATTCCGAAAGCCTAATGAGATACTCAGACTTGAAGAACAGGCAGAAATATTAAAAGAAGTGGTAACAGAATATCAGGCACACTATACACCCAAATACCTTCAATTGGATAAGGATGCCAGAGCCGCTAGCGAAAGGCTACAGCGTCTGGAAGAAAAGGTTCAACTTAAATATGAAGAAAACCGGATATCAGCTATTGAAGAAGCGGAACAGGAAATCGTCAGCGCGGGACATGCTGTTGCGATTCTTGAAGACAAACTCGCTGTTAACAAGAAAAAGGCGGCGATGT
Organism: uncultured Myxococcota bacterium; assembly: GCA_964196355.1. Taxonomy (GTDB): domain Bacteria; phylum Desulfobacterota; class Desulfobulbia; order Desulfobulbales; family Desulfocapsaceae; genus Desulfomarina. The sequence goes on along the minus strand of CAXMTO010000167.1, from coordinate 3,659 downwards.
TCAGTAAACGCTTTTCGGAACATGAGTCTCTTCAGGAGGAACTTAAACAACTCGAATCCTTTTCCCGGGACAAGAAAGAAGCGCTGGTGGCAATGGAAATCAAAAGCTCATCGGACATCATTCAGGTTAAATTACTGGAACGTGCATTTCCGCCCGAGCGCCCGATACGACCTAACTATTTACGCGATGCGGGCTTGAGTGTCGCCCTGTCGATTCTATTGGGAGTCCTGGCAGTCGTGTGCTTTGAATTATTTACAAGACCCGCCGGAGGGTGGTCACAAACAGGTGCGCAAACCATCACCTTCAATCAACTCTTACCTAATAGGCACCCGTTGCTACAGACATCTTCAGGGGACCTGCCGGATCACGCCGCTCTCCCGACACTGGAGCATAAACTGCCCCGAGAACTGGCGGAGACAGAAGTGCAAGCATTGATGAGTGCATCTGATAATCATGCCCAATTACTCATAGCCGCTATTCTAAACGGGCTGAGCCTTGAAGAAACAGCCAGACTGAAATGGGGGGATATTCAAGGAGAATCAAAAGATATTCATATTGCGGGCGAAAATGCCAGGACCATTGTTACGGCAGAATTATTCATGCAGATTCTGGAACGAAATATGCCGGGAAAACCGGATGATGACCTGCCGATACTACATGATAAGGACGGCAACTCTCTGACTAACAGGGAACTTGATTCATTGATTACACGTGCTGCAAACAAAGCGGGATTAGACCAGCCATCAGATATTACATCGCAGGAACTGCGCCACACCTATATTTCCTATCTTGTTCGCCAGGGTGGACGGCTGACGGAAATCACGCAACTGACCGGTCCTTTCCCGGACACACACCGGGCTGGATATGCTTTGATCAGGCCGCCGGGGCCCGGCATCGCTTTGACGAATATCGAGTTGGCGTATCCGCTAAAGAATCCTATCGATCCTGTTTAAAAAAATGATGGAGTGGTGCACTGATTTGATGGGATTTTCCTGCAGTTTCAGTGTATTATCTCCTTGGCTGGTCGAAATTTTTATTGACAGTCCATCCGGAGATTAATTACTTGTTGTTGAAATATCAGCATTTGGTGAAGCTTGATAGATAAATTAGATTCATTTAAAAAATAGTTTATAATTTACTTGCATAAATGCCGCTTATCCATAAGAAAAAAATAGGTTTAATTGGCCCATTACCTCCTCCATCTGGAGGAATGGCAAACCAACTGAAACAACTCGAGAAATTACTGGAGTCGGAAGGAGTTGATGTTTTGGTTGTGCAGGTCAATGCACCTTACAAACCAGCATTTATACAGAAAATTAAAGGTGCAAGGGCAGTATTCAGATTTTTCTCATATTTGATTAATCTCTGGAAAGCAGCAGGCAAAGTAGATATTTTTCATATATTTGCAAACTCAGGACTTTCATGGTTTCTGTATGCATCACCCGCCATTCATATTGCAAAATTCCGAAGAACACCTGTTATAGTTAACTATCGAGGTGGTGAAGCAGAGTCATTCTTTAAGAAATATTTTACTTGGGTTAGATGGTCATTAAAGTTTAGCGATTTAGTAATTGTGCCATCAGGTTTTTTGCGGTCGGTTTTCAAGAAATGGAATTATAAAGCAGAAGTAGTGCCAAATATAATTAATCTGGAGAAATTTACACCGGCGAATAAAGAATTAGATTCAACTAAACCAGTAATAATTGTTCCGAGGAATCTTGAACCAATATATGATAATATTGCAGCTCTAAAAGCTTTTCGTCATTTTATCAACGAGTTTCCGGATGCTGAAATGATTGTGGCAGGGTCTGGTCCTGAATTAAAAATGCTGCAGAATTTTGCTGCATCAGAAGGTATTGATCGTAAAGTTAACTTTACAGGTAAAGTAGATAATGAAAAAATGGTGGAGTTATATCAAAGTGCCGACATTACATTGAATCCAAGCCTGGCAGATAATATGCCAAATTCAATTTTAGAATCATTGGCATCCGGTGTTCCCGTTGTAACAACAGATGTCGGCGGAATACCATACCTTGTAGGGAATGAGGTTACTTCTTTATTCGTTAAACCAGGTGATTATATTGGGATGAGTGCTGCTATGAAACGTTTAATAAAGGATAAAGAATTGCGCTCAAAATTAATAAGTAATGGTAGTGAGCTTGTAAAGCAATTCACGTGGGATAACGTTAAAAACATATTATTCGATAATTATGCGAAAGTAGATAATTGGCAATAATCCAGTTTTTGCCTTTAGCTTTCTATAGAAAAATTTACAATTTGTGAAACTATGGTGAAATTTTGAAACCTATTCCAACAACTGCAGTCAACAAATTCATTTATCCCTTGCATGAAAAACTTATGCAGCGACCGACATTTGATTACTTAAAGCAACTGGAACAAAGTCAATGGTTAACACGACAGGAAACCGAACAGTTACAACTGCAAAAATTGAAGCAATTGCTGATTGTTGCTCGGGATCATTGCCCCTGGCATAGGAATAATATTGAAAATGTTAATTTAGAGCTTGGGCCGGATTCTCAATTAACTTTCGAAGATTTACAGAAACTGCCATTAATGGATAAAAAGACCGCACAGGAAAATGGCGATGAGATGGTGTGGAAAGATGTACCAGGTGGGGCGCATCAGTATAATACCGGTGGTTCCAGTGGTTCACCGTTAATTTTTTATTTCGGGCGTTTACGACAGGCGTCCGATGCTGCCGGGCGCATGCGGGCTCAACATTGGTTTGATGTCGAGGTTGGAGCACCGGAAGTATATCTCTGGGGAGCTCCAGTTGAACTCAATAAGACAGACAAAATCAAAACAATCCGAGATCGTCTGGTTAATCATCTTTTTTTAAATGCTTTTGAGATGTCTGTCAGGAACATGAATAAATACACAGCTGCTATTGGGGAATTTAACCCTGAATGTATTTATGGCTATGCCAGCAGTATCGCCTTATTGGCAACTCATATCAAGGACAGGGAGATGAAGATCAGATTGCCGCGCTTAAAAGTTGTGTGCACCACAGGTGAACCTTTATATGATGACCAGCGGCAACTGATTCAGTCGGTTTTTAAAGTGCCGGCAGCAAACGAATTCGGCAGTCGTGATATCGGCTTTACAGCACATGAGTCACCGCAAGGCCAAATGCTGTTAATGAGCGAAAGTATTATTATGGAAGTTCTCGACGCAAATGGTAATCCAGTCGCTCCGGGCGAAAGTGGTGAAGCGGTGCTGACTGGCCTATGCTCAGATGCTCAGCCGTTAATCAGATATCGCACTGGTGATATTGTGCGTATGTCTGATGAGACTTGCAGGGAAGGGCGGGGATTGCATGTGATTGATCAGGTAATCGGCCGAACCACGGATTTTGTGGTCAAGGCGGATGGCACAGTAATGCATGCCCTGGCCGTAATCTATGTCTTGCGCGCAGTGCAGGGGGTGGGAGAATTCAAATTTACCCAGCATTCTGTCGATTATGTCGAAGCGGTTGTTGTGCCCAATAAACTCTGGACTGATGAGTCTGAGCAGAAGATAAGGCAAGGATTAAAAGAGCGGTTGGGAGAGGACGTCGAAGTTAAAGTGAATTTAGTGGATGAGATTCCTCCCGAGGCTTCAGGTAAGTATCGCTACGTGGTAAGCCATATCCCTTTGCC